>DATKQG010000022.1 GCA_035532835.1 Candidatus Dormiibacterota bacterium | reverse complement strand
CCCAAAAATTTCATCCATGAAATTTTTCAGCTCGAGCATTTTTTCGACAAAACAAGTTCGGAAATGGCCCTCCGGGCCAGGTCGAAAAAACTGCACGCTCCCGATCCACCCTATGCCGAAGCCCGCTCCTAGCCGAGCCCGGCGCCTACACCTCGGCGATTGGTAGCGGCAGCGTTCCGCAAAAGGCGCGTTGCCAAGCTTCGGCGATGCGCTCGGGATCGGGAGCATCGATGACGGAGGCTACGCATCCGTCCGGGCGAACGATCAGCGCGGCCGCGCGTTTTAGATGCCATCGCTTTGGCGGGGCGAGGACGCCGATGGATCGGAATCCGTTGAGCCGGATATCGCCGGCGGCGATCAGCACGGCTTCGCCGTTGCGTGCGCGATTGAGCCGCTTGCCGTTGGGCAATAGAAGATCGTCGATGCGCCTGCCGGCAAGCGGATGGCGCGTGTCGATGATCGGAGATTTCGTGTAACGCCCGGAGAGCATTCCGATACCGCGGCAGATCTTGCGCTGCATGCCTCGGCCGCGGAGCGCTCGCGAAAAGAGGTGAATGCCGAGTTGTTTGATGCGCGGGGGCAGGCCGATACCCAGGCGCGTGAGGCGATCGGTAAAGCGTTCGACGGTATCGGTGACCATCTCGCGTCGCTCGAGGTCGTAGCTGTTGAAGAGTGCGGCGCCGTCTCCGATATCGTTGAAGATCGCTGCGAGCTTCCAGGCCAGATTTGCAGCGTCGTGCAAGCCTGCATTCATTCCCTGCGCTCCGGCGGGACTGTTCAAGTGCGCGGCGTCGCCGGCCAAGGCGATGCGACCGGTCGTGAAGCGTTGAGCGTGGCGGCGATGGATACTAAAGAGGCTGCTCCATTTGGTGTGCGCCTGCACGCCCTTACCGAACAAACGTTCCAAGCGCGCGGTATGCGCTTGCGGCGAGAGCGCGACTTCTTCGGTAACGTCGGCCGGTATCGAGGCGATCGTGCGCCATTCGTTTGGAGCGAAACGCACCGCGAAGGCCAAACCGGGGCTATCGACGTCAACGCGAGCGAGCTCGCGGTCGTCGAAGGTGCGATCGATGACGTCGTCACTAAGGACGACGCGCGAACGATAGGTCATGCCTTCCAGCGAGAGGCCGAGGGCGTGGCGCGAGATACCGTGCGCGCCGTCGCAGCCCGCGGCATACGATCCACGCAGCGTCGTCGGCCCGGCGGGGCCCGTCGCGGTAACCGTTACGCCGCGCTCGTCCTGCGAAAGCGTCGCGACTTCGACACCCCTGCGAACGTCGCAGTATGCGCTGGCGGCGGCGAGCTCTCCCAAGGCACGCTCGGTGACGTACTGAGGAATGACGAGGACGCCCGGGTCGTCGACGACGTCGTCGATATTGCGAAAATCGAGATCGACGATCGGAGCGTTCGAACCGGCATCGCAGGCGCGAAAATCCTGCACGAAGATGCCGGCCGCGCGAACCGCGTCGTAGGCCAGCCAATCGCGCAGTATCTCCTGGGTTCGCGGCCAAATGACCATCGCGCGGGATTCCCCGATATCGTCGGTACGGCGCTCGAGCAGAATCGAGCGAACGCGATAGCGGGCAAGGCCCAGCGCGAGGCCCAGGCCGACCGGGCCTCCTCCGACGATGATAACGGGTGCGTCCAAACGAAATTCGTCGTCCATCATGCTTTCGGTCGATTCTCACCTCTGGCTTCCGTTCACTCAGATGCAGTCCTTCGACGCGAGGCGTAGGATGTTCGTTCGCGGTGCCGGGACGATGCTTACGGATGCTCGCGGGCATCGCGTATTCGATGCGACGAGTTCGATCTGGACGATCGTGCACGGGCACGCGCACCCGCGCATCGTTGAGGCGATCGCGCGCCAGGCGGCGGAACTCGACCACGCGACCACGTTAGGCGCGACGAATCCGGCGGCGGAAGAGCTGGCGAATCGCCTGTGCGGCATCACCGGCATGGATTATGCGTTCTTCGGCGGCGACGGCGCGAGTGCGATCGAAGCGGCCCTAAAGATGGCCCTACAGTACTGGCAGAACGTCGGGCAGCCGCAACGCAAACGATTCGTCCGATTGGCAGCCGCCTATCACGGCGATACCACCGGCGCCATGAGCCTCTCGGATATCCCCGTATTCAAACAGCGTTTTGCGGAAGTGCTGTTTGAATCGCTGCCCTACGATCGCTTTCGGGGACCCCTGGGTGACGACGTTGCGGGAGTCATCGTGGAACCGTTGGTTCAAGCTGCGGCCGGCATGAGGTTGGTGCCGCCCGAGGTGTACGCCAACCTTCGCGAACGGGACACGCTCTTGATCGTCGACGAAATCGCCACCGGATTCGGACGTACGGGCACGATGTTCGCATATCAGCAACTCGGGCTCGAACCCGATCTGCTCTGCATAGGCAAAGGTTTGAGCGGAGGCGTGCTCGCGCTCTCGGCAACGCTGGCGCGTCGCCCGATGTACGAAGCGTTCCTCGGTGAGCAGAGGGACGCGGTGCATTTTTTTCACGGGCACTCGTTTGCCGGAAACCCGATCGCATGCGCCGCCGGATTGGCTTCGCTCGATTGTTTCGAGGAAGAGCGCACGTTGGATGGCGCGGCCGCCCTGGCGCGGCATGCGGCGATCGGGCTGGAGCGTTTTCGGTCACACCCGCTCGTACGCGAGGTTCGAGCGGCCGGCTTGATGATCGGCATCGAGTTGCGCTCCGAAGCTATCCCGGCGCAAAGCTATGCAAGCCCGGCGTGGCGCATCGCGGAGGGGCTATACGAGCGCGGACACTTTACGCGCCCGATAGGGGATGTCGTGCAATTGGTTCCGCCGCTTAACTCGCGGCCGGATGAGATCGATGCGTTCTTCGATGCGTTGGCGCACGAACTCGAGCGCTGCGCATGACGTACATACGTCGAATAGAAGCGCTGCTTGCGAAGGTGCGTTCGCAGGGCAGGTATCGTACGTTGGAACCCTATCAGGTCGGCGATGCGATCGATTTCTCGTCTAACGATTACCTGGGCCTTGCGACCGATCCGCAGGTCGTGCAAGCCTTCCGGCGCGCGACGCGCGTGGGGTCGGGCGGCGCGCGCCTGCTCGGGGGCAGGCACCGCGAGCATTCACTACTGGAAGAGGAACTGGCGCTTTGGCTCGGCCGGGAGCGCGCGTTACTCTTTTCCTCGGGCTATCACGCGGCAATGGGCGTCATCCCGGCCCTGGCCGCAAGCGTCGATCGCATATACTCCGATCGCCTCAATCACGCTTCGTTGATCGACGGGATACGGCTCGCGCACGCGCCGCGCATCATCTATCCGCACGCGCAACCGCCGCCGCGCGCGCGGCGCGGTGCGAACGCCCTGCTCGTGACCGAATCGATCTTCAGTATGGACGGCGATACGGTGGACCTCGCCGCGATGCTCGGGGATCTTGGCGATGGGGACGTGCTGCTGGTCGACGAGGCGCACGCGCTGGGTGTCGCCGGCCCCGCGGGAGGCGGGCTCGCGCGCGATCTGGACGACCCGCGGATCGTCGTCATGGGCACGCTCTCAAAGTCGCTCGGAGCGATGGGCGGCTTTGTGGCCGGCCCGGCTGCGCTCGTCGAACTGCTGATCAATACCGCGCGGCCGTTCATCTTCGATACCGCCCTGCCGCCGTCGATTGCGCTTGCGGCACGAGTTGCGCTCGCGCTCGCGCAGCGCGACGAAAGCCGGCGCGAGCGCTTGCACGCTGCCGTCGCGCAATTTCGTAGCGGGTTGCGGGCCATGGGGCTGCCCACGATCGAATCGCCTTCGCCCATCGTCCCCGTGGTGCTGGGCGACTGCGCAACCGCTCTACGCGTTAGCGCGGGTTTGCTCGCGAAACGGATCTATGCGCCGGCGATTCGGCCGCCGACCGTGCCGGAGGGGAGTGCGCGTTTGCGGTTTTCCTTACGCTCCGACCATACGTCCGAGCACATCGATCTCGCACTACGGGAGCTCCAGCGATGCATCGCTACCTCGTAACCGGAACCGATACCGACATCGGCAAGACCCGCGTCACCGCCGCGTTGGCGCTCGCGCTGCGCGATGCGTCCGCGACGAAGCCGCCGACCGTCGTCAAACTGGTGCAGACCGGGCTTGCGCCCGGAGTGCCGGGCGACGCGGCGCGTGCCGGCAAACTCTCCGGCGCGCGCTATCTCGAATTCGCGCGCTTCACCAAAGCCGCGGACCCGTTCTCGGCTGCCCTGGCGCAAGAAGCGCCCGAAGTACGCGCGCGAGAACTCGCCGATGCGCTCGCATCGATCGATGCTCCGCTCGTGGCCGAAGGTGCGGGCGGCATCATGGTGCCGCTCAATGCCCGCGAGCACTTCGGGCACGTCGCCGTCCTGGCGAAGCTGTCGGCGATCATCGTGGTCGGCTTGCGTCTGGGGTGTATCAACCATGCGTTGCTCACGCTTATGCTCTGCCGGCAACTCAAGATTCCGGTCGCGGGAGCCATCCTGGTGGACCGGTTCGCTCCCTCCTCACCCGACTACCGCGAAGACGTGCTCCGCACGTTGCAGGGAAAGCTCGAGATTTTTGGCATTCTGCCGTTTGCGACCGACGAGGCGGCCTCCGTGCGAGCCGGTGCGAAGCTCTTCTCGTCCCTGCTGTAGCGAGGTTCATACGACGGTGTCACATCCCACGATCGAGCGTGCGCGCGAGCGCGTCTTGGAACGCGGCCTTCCCGCAGATCGCGTTCTGCTGGAAGAACTCAGCCGTCTGCCGGACGATGCCGTGCCCGATCTGCTTGCCCTGGCCGATGCGGTACGCGAACGTTTCTGCGGCAATGCGATCGCCGTGGAAGTACTCTACAATGCGAAAAAAGGCGGCTGCTCGGAGGATTGCAATTTCTGTTCGCAGAGCGCGCGTTTTGCAACCGACGTAGAGGCGGAGCCGGTGTCGAGCGTCGAGGGTTTCTTGCAGGCCGCGCGAGAAGCGCACGCGCGCGGCGCGAGCGAGTTTTGTGTCGTGGTCGCCGTGCGCGGGCCGTCGACGAAGCTGCTCGAGCGCGTGTGCGAAGCGGTGCGGACGATCAAAGCCGAGTTGCCGTTGACGGTGGCCGTGTCGCTCGGGATCCTGCGCGAAGATCAAATTTTGGCGTTGCTCGAGGCCGGGGTCGATAAGGTCAATCATAATTTAGAGACCTCGCGCCGCTACTTTCCATCGGTCTGTACCACCCACTCGTACGAGGAACGCTGGGCAACGCTGGAATTGGTGAAGAAACACGGGTTGGAAGTCTGCTGCGGCGGGATCATCGGCATGGGCGAAGAGATCGAGGATCGCATCGATTTTCTGGCGTCCCTCCAGGTGCTCGAACCCGAAGAGGTCCCGATCAATTTCCTCAACCCCCGGCCCGGGACGCCCTTCGGCGATCGCTCTCTGGTGGAACCGATCGAAGCGCTGCGCTTCGTGGCCATGGCCCGCCTAGCGCTGCCCAAGGCCCTGGTGCGCTTCGCCGGCGGCCGAGAAGTGACGCTGCAGGGTCTCCAGGATTTGGGTATGCGCAGCGGCGCCAGCGGAATCGTCCTGGGAAACTACTTGACGACGAGCGGTCGCGGGGATAATGATGACTTCGCTATGCTCGATCGCCTCGGATTTGAAGTCCTCGCTTGACGCACCGTCGCCTCATGCCCTCGATCCGTCGAGCGGCCTTCATCGTCGCCCACCATTCGGCCACCGCTAAGGAACGCTAGCGGCGATAGCTCGGGCGCCTCTGCGCCCACTTTCCGCTTCGCGTCTGCTGGGAGCCTCACGGTGGATCAAACCAAAACCCCCTACTTTCAAGCCCTCCTCGAATATGTCGATTCGGGCGTCCTGCCGTTCCATACCCCGGGCCACATGCAGGGCATCGGTATGGACCGGGCGTTCCGCGAATTCGTCGGCGATAATATCTGCGCCATCGATCTCACGCCGATGCCCGGTATCGACGACCTCCTTCAGCCGATGGAATCGATCAAAGAGGCGCAGGCGTTGGCGGCGGAGGCATACGGCGCCGACAATACGTTCTTCCTCATCAACGGCTCGACCAGCGGCAATCAATGCATGATGATGACGGCCGTGAATCCCGGCGATAAGATCGCGGTTCCCCGCAACTCTCACAAGTCGATGCTCGGCGGACTGGTCATGAGCGGCGCTCACCCGATCTACATGCAGCCCGCCGTAGATCAAGAGATGCACATGGACCACACGGTCACGCCCGAAACGGTGCGTGCGACGCTGGAGGCTCATCCGGATCTGGTCGCCATCTATATCGTGTCGCCGACGTACTACGGCGTGGCCGCCGACCTGCCCGAGATCGTCCGTATCGCGCACGAAGCCGACAAGCTCGTGCTGGTCGACGAAGCGTGGGGGCCGCATTTCAAGTTTCATCCGGCGCTTCCGATTTCGGCGACCGAAGCCGGTGCCGATCTGTCCATCAACTCCACGCACAAGATGCTCTCGGCGTTCTCGCAATGCGCGATGCTGCACCAGATCGGCGATCGCGTTCGGATCGACCGCCTCAAAGCCGTGTTGAAGATGTTTCTTTCGACCTCGCCCAACTTGCCGATGGTCGCCTCGCTCGACGTCGCGCGCAAGCAAATGGCGACCGAAGGCGCCGCCCTGCTCTCGCGTACGATCGAACTCGCCACCGAGACGCGGCGGAGGCTGAACGCGATCGACGGCGTCTATTGTTTCGGCGAAGAACTCCAGGGCCGCCCGGGCGTATTCGATCTCGACCCGACCAAGGTGACCGTCACCGTTACGGGCCTCGGGTATACGGGGTACGAGGCTTCGGAAATTTTACGCCGGCGTTACAATATTCAAGTCGAACTCGCCGACTTGTTCAACGTCGTCGCCCTGTTCACTATTGGAACGACGCACGACGCGGCGGAGCGTTTCGTCAGCGCATTCGAAGAGATGGCGCGCGACGATCGCCCGCTCGATCAATACGCGCCCTCCGGAATACTCGAGCAACGTCTCAAACGCGGTACCTATCATCTGCCGGCGATCCCCCCGATGCGCATGCTCCCTCGCGATGCGTTTCTCGCCGATACGGAATTCGTCGAATTCAAAAACTCAGGGCGTCGCATCTGTGCCGAAACGATCTCGCCTTATCCACCCGGTATCCCGGTCATATCACCCGGCGAAGAAATCACTGAAGACCTGATCGATTATCTGAAGTTGGAGATGAAGGCGGGCGTCCGCATTCAGGGCCCGTACGACGACGAATTAAAAATAATTCGCGTGGTCAAAGAATAAGGTCTTTGGAGAGCAGGGTGCCGGGCCGCGAAGGAGTAACGTAACCAAAACGTCCCTTGGAAGTGAGGGTCAGTATTGGCGGTTAAAATCGAGTCCATTTCCCCGAGCTGGGAGCTCTCCCAACTCCTCGATATCTTCCCCCTCTCCATCCGGCAGGCGCTTGTTCGGCTGCCAAATCTCGAAGAGATCATTGAAGTCGTGCTCGATCTTGGGCGTCCGCCCGAGGCAAGATTCGAGCACGATTTTCGTTATCTGAGCGACACGCCGGTCTCGCACGAAGACATCGCGCACGTGTGCTCCCGCATCTCCTCGTTCGGCGCCGATAACCGAGCCGGTATCGAGCAGACGCTGCATCGCATCAGCGCGATTCGAAATCGTACCGGAAAAATTGTCGGGCTGACGTGTCGGATCGGTCGCGCCGTCTATGGAACGATCGATATTCTACTCGACGTCTTGCGAAGCGGGCAGTCGATCTGTCTGCTGGGCAGGCCCGGCGTCGGAAAAACGACGATGCTTCGCGAGTGCGCGCGGATACTCTCGGAGGATCGCAAGCGCGTCGTCATCGTGGACACCTCCAACGAAATTGCCGGCGATAGCGATATTCCGCACCCCGGAATCGGCCTAGCCCGCCGCATGCAAGTCGCCGACCCGGCGTTGCAGCATTCGGTGATGATCGAAGCGGTCGAGAATCACATGCCGCAAGTCATCGTGATCGACGAAATCGGTACCGAGGCCGAGGCTGCCGCCGCACGCACGATCGCCGAACGCGGCGTCACGCTGATCGGCACCGCGCACGGGCAGTCGCTTGAGAATTTGCTCATGAACCCGACCCTTTCGGATCTGATGGGCGGCATCAGCGCGGTGACGCTCTCGGATGAAGAAGCGCGCCGTCGCGGCACGCGTAAAACCGTGCTGGAACGCAAGGCTCCGCCGACTTTCGACGTGGTGGTGGAGATCCACGATCGCGATCACCTCGCCATTCATAAGAACGTCGCGGAAGTCGTCGATTCGCTTCTACGGGGTTACCAGCCGCAGCCGGAGATTCGTCAACGGCAACCCAGCGGCGAGGTCAAGGTCATCCAAGAAGCCGACACCGAGTCGATGCCGCATCTCGCGGAAGCATACGAAAACCACGAACCGATGGAAGCCTCCGAGCGCGAGAAACCGCTCCTGATCTTTCCATACGGCGTGTCGCGGAACAAAATCGAAAGGGCGATCCACAACCTCCGCGTCAACGCTTCGATCGCCAGAACGTGGGACGATGCCGACGTCGTCGTCACGCTCAAAACCCTCGAGCGCAAAGGCCAGCCAAAGCTCAAACAAATCGCCTCCGACAACGTGCCGATCTACTCGATCAAAACCAATACCACGACGCAGATTCAAACGGCTCTGCGCGACGTCTTCAACCTAGGATCGATCGATCATGAAGAGATCGCGTTACGCGAAGCCGAGGAAGCCGTCTACCAAGTGCTGTTGACCAACCAGGCGATCGAGCTCTCTCCGCAGACTTCGTATATCCGCAGAACCCAGCATCAATTAGCGGAGAAGTATCGCTTGCAGTCGCGCAGCACCGGGCTAGAACCCAACCGGCGCGTCCGCATCTTTAAACTCGAGAGTACGATTTAACATCGAGCGAAAACGGATCGCCAAGAACGCGAAGGCCGCGCGACGCAGCGATGCACGCGCGGCCTTCGCGTTGCCTGCATCTTAGGCCCGACCGCGGCCGTCTAGCTCGCGTCTGGAGAGCCTACCTCGTTTGGGGAACCGTTCGTCAGCGCGCATCCTGCGCGCTTCCTACTCCTGTGTTTTTGTGCAACGTTCAAAGGAAGTCGACATCCATGTCGATTGCACAAAAATCACAGGTTTCCCAAACGAGGTAGGCTCTCCAGACGCGAGCTAGACGGGTGTGATCTCGCCGTCGTCGGTAATCAGGAATCGCGTGTCGTAGGCGACGGTTTCTTCGTTTCGCCGAATCCGGCTGTGCACGTTGAAGCGGTGCGCGGGCTTCTGGCCTTGGCGCTTGACGAGCCCGCCGTAGAATAGCTTGAGCAGGGGGGTCTGCCCGGGCTTTGGTTCGTCAAGTTTATTCTGCTTCACCAGCATCGTGACGATTTTCTGCTGCAGCACCAGCGGCAGCAGCCGGTAGGCGTCATCGACTTTCTCGCCCATTTCCTGATTTTGCATCTTGCGGCGGTCGACGGGTTCCGGCGCGTCCGTAACGTACCGTACGATCGTATCCCAATGGTCGGCGGCAATGCCGACGAACTCGCCCATGTAGCGATTCCACGTTTTGCCTTGGT
>DATKQG010000021.1 GCA_035532835.1 Candidatus Dormiibacterota bacterium | reverse complement strand
TCGATACGTACCGCGCCCCGATGGGGGAACGGGCCGCGGCGCCTTCGTCGCGGATAACAAACCCTACGGCGCGATTATTTCATACTATCTGGCTCCGCGAACGGCGGCCAAGCCGTCCGCTCCGCAGCACGCGCGCACCCGGCCCAAGCACGCGCCGAAAGCTCCGAAGGAAGTGGTACACCTGGATGTCCTCGACCGCAGCGGCCATCTGATTCGCTCCTTGAAGGCCACTGCGAAGAACGGGATCAATCGCGTGGTCTGGGATTTGCACGCCGATCCACCGGGCGGCAGGAACGCCGTCCAAGATCCGCGCGCATACTACGTGTTCTATCCGTTGGAGATCGAGGGGCCGCAGGTGCTCCCGGGTACCTATACCTTGCGTCTTCGCGCGCGTGGGCTCACCCGCAGCGTGCCGGTGGTCGTCAAGCTCGATCCGGCATCGCGCGTTACCGATGATGGGCTGCGGGCGCACGCGGACGCGCAGATGCGACTCGACCGGCTCCAGGAGCGAGCCGAAGTGTGGCTCAACGAGATCGCGACGCTCGATCGCCAAATCGCCGCTCGCCGCAAACGCACCAAGGACCGCGGCGTATTGACGGTACTCGACGCATACGGAAAACAACTGCATCGCACGGCCGATCTTCTGCGCAACGGGGACGGCAGCGAGAATGCCGGTTACACACATCCCGCGCGCGTGGTCGATCGGATCGCGTATTTACGGCATATTCTCCAGACCTACGATGGCCCGCCGACGCAAGCGCAGGCAGCGCAAATGGCCGCTGCGGCCGGCCGTATCGACGCGCTTGCGCCGCTCGTGAAGAGCGTGCTAGTGGAGCGAATTCGCGCCGTGAACGCACGCTTGCGAGCTGCGCGCCTGCCAGAGATGCAAGCGAAAATCACTCGTCCCAAGGCTCGTAAGCGTGGGTCTTAAGCAACCGCTTGGCTCCATCAAGAGCCCTCAAATCACACCATAGACTTCTCACAAACGTATCACAATCAGTGTGACTAGGTTCCCTTCGGAGGAATACACTCTTCTCAAGGGGGTGAAGGAATGTCGGCATCGGATTTCTCCGGCTGGCGTCCATCCGACGCAATCATTGCGGAGTTCGATCGAATTCGCCGCAACAGCATACGAATTAAGGCTTTCGTCGCACGCCACGGTGAGCGATCCGCACTGATCTTTGCCCGCGCTCTGTCGCCCAGCTTTCAAAAAGAACGCGAATTTCAGGAGCGCTTGGTCGGTGTCGGACGCGACGACGAGTTTGAGGAAGCTTGTGCGATCGTCCGTGCCGTGGGTCAAGACGCAGCGTCGCTGCTGCCGCAACTCGTGCGCGGCTACTATCACCCGCAGAAGATCGATCGATACGCCTAGCCGCCTCTCATAAATAGGACCGCGAAATGGGACCGCGCAGCGGAAATGCGGTGCGCCGGGTCTAACTCTCCTCAGTTCATGCTCACCGAACGCGTGATGCTTCGCGCTCTCGCATCCAATCGACTCGACACCGGACGCGGATACCACCTGGAAGGGCGGGTCCGTCATTTGCGCTTTTCGCCCGGGGATGGACGGATCGAAGCCGAGGTCGTGGGGACGCGCCAACAGATTCTCCACGTGGTCGTGTTGATCGGTAACGCAAGCACCGGCGTCACGATCGACGGAACCTGCACCTGCTTGGTGCGGCACAACTGCGCGCACGTTGCGGCCACGCTCTACGAAGCGCTCGATATCTCGACGACCGGACGTATTCGCGCGCACAGCGACAGCAGCGACGAAGCCATCGAACAGTGGATGCACGAACTTGGTGCGGCAGCCGAACTGGAACCCACGGCCGCGCCGCCCCTCGGAGCGCATCTCGCCTACGTCGTCGACGTACGCGAGATGATGTTCCGCCGCGAGGTGACGGTCCAATCCTTTCTCATCGCCGAATCGCGGGACGGCGTTGCCGCGGTGCAACCCTTTCGCCTACACCACCTCTCGAAGAGCAGCTCGGCCCACACCACGCAAGAGGATCGCGATATCGGGCGGCTGCTGGAGTTTTCGGGGCTCATTCCAGGCCAGAACGGCCGCACCAGCGCACACGTTGCGTTGGATTTGTTGCTCCGCATGCTCTGTGCGACGGGGCGCGCGCACTGGCGCACGCGCGAGGCACCGCCGCTCCGCCTCGGCGACCCGATCGCGTCGGAGTTTTCGTGGCGCGCGGATGCCGACGGGCGGGCCCGTCCGTCGGTTGCCGACGATGGCTTGATCCTGCTGCCGACCGACCCGCCGTGGTATGTCGACCCGGTTCGCAACGTCGCGGGGGTGATCGATATCGGCGTACCGACGGCGGTGGCCGGTACGCTGGCTGCGGCACCCGCGCTCAGCGCGCGACAGGCCGAACGCGCGCGTGCGTTGTGGAACGGCCCCCTGGCCCACATGCAGCCCTCGCACAGCGGCGTAGCGAGCGTCGAAGAAGCGTTGGCGCCCGTTCCGGTAGCGATCCTGCGCGGCGGCCGCACGTCGGCCTTTGCGCCGGCTTCCTCCGCACTGCGTCCGACGCTCGATCTGCGTTTCGATTACGGCGGCTCCCTGATCGAAGCGACCGATCCCAGCGGTGAGGTCCGCGCCGGCGATCGCTCGCACCGCCGTCGTCGCGATATCGAAGCGGCTGCGGTCGCGCGCTTGCGCGAGATCGGTTTTCGCGAGCACCTTTTCAGCGCGCAGGACGGCAGCGGCCGCACCCTGTTCGCGTACGCCTTCGAAGCGGACGAAGAGTATCGCTGGGGGCGAATGATCGATATCGATCTCGATATGCTGCGCTCGCAAGGTTGGCGCGTCGAAATCGACCCGAGCTTCAGCCTGGACGTCGTGCACGCGGAGGGCGTTTGGGAGAGCGATCTCTCCCAAAACGGTAATCGATGGTTCGAATTCGATCTCGGCGTCGACGTGGCCGGCAAGCGCGTCTCGTTGCTCCCGATCATTCTCGAGGCGATTCGGCGCGCCGGGCCGGGGTCGTTGGACGAGCCGCTGTACGGTCAGCTTCCCGACGGGAGGTTCCTCGCGCTACCGCCGCAACGATTGGCGTTCGTTCTCTCGACCCTGGTCGAACTGAACGACGGCGAGACGAAGCTCACTCGGGACGGGCGCTTGGAGCTCTCGCCCGCTCAAGCGGCTACGCTGGCCGACGTCGACGGCGAACTCACCGTGCGCTGGAACGGAGCGGGACGTCTTCACGAATTTTTCCGTTCGACGTGGCAGAACGAACCGCTCGAATTGCCGGCGTGGTTCGGTGCGACCTTACGGCCGTATCAGCGCGACGGCGTCGCATGGCTCCAACGTTTGGCGCGCTACGGCTTCGGCGGCATTCTCGCCGATGACATGGGCTTGGGAAAGACGGTGCAACTCCTCGCGCACGTCTCCATCGAGAAAGAAGCCGGACGTTTGCGGGCACCTTGCTTGGTGGTTGCGCCTACCAGCGTCGTACCCAATTGGCTCTCCGAAACGGCGCGGTTCGCACCGAACCTTCGCGTGCTCGTGCACGCCGGAGCGGGGCGAGCCGAGAATGTGGATCTCATCGAAAACGCCGATATCGTCCTGACGAGTTACCCGCTGCTGGTGCGCGATGCCGGAGAGTTGCTCTCGCGCGAGTGGTCGATCGCGGTATTAGACGAAGCGCAGATGATCAAAAATCCCGCCTCCAAGGGCGCGAAGACCGCGCAACTCCTGGACGCACAGCAGCGCATCGCCTTGACGGGTACGCCGATCGAGAATCATCTGGAAGAATTATGGTCGCTGGCCGCGTTCTGCGTGCCCGGGATGCTCGGCGACCGGCGCACGTTCCGACGCGTGTTCCGCGCTCCGATCGAACGGCGCGGCGATCTCGACCGCCGTTCGCTCCTCGCGCGACGCCTCGCACCGTTTCTCGTGCGCCGGACCAAGGGCGAAGTCGAGGCCGAGCTCCCCGAAAAAACCGAGATCGTGCAGCGCGTCGAATTCGGCCAAGCGCAGCGCGATCTCTACGAGACGATTCGGCTCGCGATGCACGAGCGGGTGCGGCGCGAATTGGCGAATCGCGGCGTCGCGCGCAGTCGCATCGTCGTGTTGGATGCGTTGTTGAAATTGCGCCAGGCTTGCTGCGACCCGCGATTGGTGAAGGTCGCCGCCGCCAAGAGCGTCGAGGGCTCCGCCAAGTTGGAAGCGCTGGTCGAGATGCTTCCGAGCCTCATCGACGACGGCCGTCGCATCCTGCTCTTCTCGCAGTTTACGAGCATGTTGGATCTGATCGTCCCGGAATTGGAGCAGCGCTCGATACCGTTCGTGCAACTGCGCGGAACCACCAAGGATCGCACCACCCCGGTCGAACGATTCCAGCGCGGCGAAGTCCCGCTCTTCCTCATCAGTCTCAAAGCCGGCGGAACGGGCCTGAACCTTACCAATGCCGACACGGTGATCCATTACGACGTCTGGTGGAACCCGGCGGTCGAGAACCAGGCCACCGATCGTGCTCATCGGATCGGTCAAGAGCAGCACGTGTTCGTCTACAAGCTCATCGTCGCGGGCAGCGTTGAGGAACGAATCCTCGATTTGCAGCAGCGCAAGAGTGCGCTTGCGAGCGGGCTCTTCACCGACGGCGCGACCACCGTCAACGCGCTCGACGCCGCCGATATCGAACACCTCTTCGCCCCGCTGGACGCATACGAACGGGCTGGAAGCCTGCCCGTCTGAAGCGACCGCCCCCGGTACATGGGAAGCGGCACCCGTTGTGGCCAAAGGCCCCGCATGAATCAAAGCACGATGCGCCGCTTCATAGGCGGCTTCGTTACGTTACTTACCGTGGCCCTGAGTTGCACGACCGGCGGTCGCGCGGATTCGGGCCCTTCGGCGCCCGGGCTCGGCGTCGCACCTCCGTCAACGTACGTTCGCTATGGGCGGCCGATCATCGCGATCGAACACGTGCGCGTGATCGACGGCACCGGCGCGGCACCGCTCGAGGACCGGACGGTCGTGATCGAGCGAGGCACGATCGCTCGCATGGGCGCGGCGTCGAGCGTCGTCGTTCCCGCCGGGGCAACCCGCATCGATGGGCGTGGCGAGACGCTCACGCCCGGATTCATCGGCACGCACGATCACCTCTATTACGTGAGCGGTGGACCGATGTTCATCATGCGGGAGATGCCCTTTAGCTTTCCGCGGCTCTATTTGGCCGCCGGCGTCACGACCATTCGCACGACCGGCAGCGTCGAACCCGAGACCGATATTCGCATCAAGGATGCCGTCGACCGGGGGCTGCTGGCCGGGCCGCATATCCAAATCACCACCCCGTACCTCACCGGCTACGAGCCGCAATTCATCCAGATGGCGACCCTGCGTAGTCCAAGCGACGCGCGTGCCACGGTGAATTTTTGGGCCGACCACGGCGCAACGTCGGTGAAGATGTACATGCACGAGCCGGTCGACATCGCTCGCGCCATCATCGCGGCCGCGCACGCGCGCGGGATGCGGGTCCTCGCGCACCTCTGCTCGATCGGCTTTTCGCAAGCGGCCGCGATGGGCGTCGATAGCATCGAGCATGGGCTCGAAGTCGATTCGGAATTCATGCCGGGCTTTCACGAAGGGGTCTGCCCGACGGATCACGCGGCGTTGATGCAGTCGATCGCGAGTTTACGCATCGCAGGCCCCCGGGCGCAGGCGACGATCCGGACGATGATCGCCCACCACGTCGCGCTGAGCTCGACGCTGGGCGTCTTTGAGGGATCGGTGCCGCCGCCGATGCGCGTCGAACGGCGCATGTTTGCGCTCGAGGATCCGGTGACCGTATCCGAGGTGATGCACGTCCGCGCCCGCATCCTCAAGAGCCCGCTGTTGCCGACGTTTCGAAAGCTCTTCGCGCAAGAGCTGGCATTCGACGTTGCCTTCTTTCGCGCGGGCGGGCTGCTTACGCAGGGGCCGGATCCGACCGGGTACGGCGCGACCGTCGCCGGGTTCGGTGACCAGCGCGACATGGAACTCTTGGTAAAGGGCGGATTGACGCCGGTGCAAGCCATCCAGGTCGCCACCCTCAACGGCGCGCGTTCGCTCGGCATCGCCCAACATACCGGCAGCATTCAAGTTGGAAAGGCCGCCGATCTCGTGCTCGTCCGTGGAAATCCCGCGTCGAACATCGATGCGATCGAAAATGTCCAAACCGTCTTTAAAGACGGCGTCGGTTACGATTCGGCCGCATTACTCCGATCGATCAAAGGCGACGTCGGCCGGCAATAGCCGGCGATAAGTGAGGGTTGTGTAAGCATGACTAGTTCTTTCCCGACCGCGGAAACGATCGAGGACCATCCGCTCGTCGACGACGTTAACGCGATCCATCGCGAGAATCTCTCCGTTACTGAGCGCATCTGCAAACGCGTTGCCGATGCCACCGGTGCTCCTATCGCGTTGTTGCTGGCGGTGGTCGTTCAGGCCGTGTGGCTCACGGTCGGCCAGATCACCCGTTCGGACCCGTACCCGTTCGCATTCTTGCTCACGTGCTCGAACATTCTGCAACTCATCCTGATCTTCGTGATCGCGGTCGCGCAACGGCAGTCGTCCGAGCATGCGGAGCTGCGAGCCGAGGCGGATCACGACAATATTTCGCGGCTGCTCTACCACCAGCAAGTCCAGGAGCAACTGCTGCTGCGCTTAGCGGAAAAGACGCAGACCGAAGTTGCGGATCTGCGCGTGATGGTCGCAAGGCTGGTAAGCGAAAACGCTCCGCTCGGTGCGGCATGATGGACGAAAAGCGCACGGAACTGACCCTGCGGGGCCTCTTGATCGGCGCCGCCATCACGCTCGTATTCACCGCGGCAAACGTCTATCTTGGGCTGAAGGTAGGACTGACGTTCGCTTCGTCGATTCCGGCAGCGGTCATTTCGATGGCCGTCCTGCGCGGTTTCAAGAGCGCGACGATCTACGAAAACAACATCGTGCAGACGGTCGCGTCGGCGGCGGGCACGCTGTCGTCGATCATCTTCGTGTTACCCGGGCTCGTCATGGTGGGCTGGTGGACCGGTTTTCCGTTTTGGGAATCGTTCGGCGTCTGCGCGGTTGGCGGGATCCTGGGCGTGATGTACAGCGTTCCGCTGCGCCGGGCGTTGGTAAGCGAATCCGATCTGCCATATCCGGAGGGTGTTGCGGCCGCGGAAGTGCTTAAGGTCGGTATGGGCTCGCGCACCTCGGGAGAGCCGAGCGCGGACGCGCTCGAGGAGAATCGCTCCGGCCTGCTGGCAGTGGTGTGGGGAACCATCGTTTCGGCCGGCCTCGCAGCGCTGGTTGGTACGCGGTTGTTGGCCGGAACGATCGGCGGGTATTTCCGTATCGGCAATGCGGCAACGGGCGTCGGGTTCTCGCTCTCGCTCGCGTTGTTAGGCGCCGGCCATCTGATCGGCATTTCGGTCGGACTCGCGATCCTTGCCGGCTTGGTGATCGCGTGGGGCTTTGCGACGCCGATCATTACCGCACTCCATCCGATGGCCGGCTCGGCCGCCGATATCGCGAACGTGGTCTGGGGAACGAAGGTCCGCTTCATCGGAGCCGGTGCGATCGGCGTCGCGGCGATGT
>DATKQG010000020.1 GCA_035532835.1 Candidatus Dormiibacterota bacterium | reverse complement strand
AGCCACCCGGTGGTGGTGAAGGTGTGGCCGAAAACCGTCGTCGTCCCGACGCCTTGGCTGGGCGAATCGATCGAAAGGACGCGGTGCGCGGGGCTGCTCTTATCCGAGGCGTCCAGATAGGGCGCGGCGTTGAAAATCTGCAGCCCGCTCGAGACCAGGACCAAAAAAGCGATGACCCAGACCCAGTGGGCGAGGCGCGTCGCAAGATTATAGCGGTAGACTGTCCGGTCCATACAGGGAGTATAACGCCACCAAGGCGAGCCCGGATGATTTCGAGAACCCGAGTCCCTCGCTATGCCTGCACTCACACTGACTATAGACGAAGAAATCGCCCGGGTGACGCTCGCGCGCCCCGACGTGCGTAACGCGTTCAATGCCGAACTCATCGGCGAACTGCGCGAAACGTTCGATCGGCTCTGCGACGATCCGCACGTTCGGGTGGTCGTACTCGCGGGCGAGGGTAAGTCGTTCTGCGGGGGTGCCGACATTCATTGGATGCGCGGCGCGCTCGATCTCTCGTACGACGAAAATCTCGCCGACGCGGAGCGCATGAGCGATATGTTTCGCGCGATCGATCGCTGCCGCAAACCGGTCGTCGGCCGCGTACACGGCGCGGCACTGGGCGGCGGCGCCGGCCTCGCCGCAGTCTGCGATATCGTCGTCGCGAGCGACGACGCCGTCTTCGGTTTTACCGAAGTGAAGCTGGGCATCATTCCCGCGGTCATTTCGCCGTTCGTCCTGGCGAAGATCGGTGCATCGTACGCACGCGCCCTCTTCCTTACCGGCGAGCGCTTTCTCGCGCCGCGCGCAAAGGAGATCGGATTGGTGCACGAAGTGGTGCCGGCCGACGATCTCGACGGCGCCGTGCAACGCGTCGTAAAGGAAGTGCTGACCGCCGGGCCGCTCGCCGTTGCAGCCGCGAAGCAGGTGATTTGCGACGTTCGCGCCGCGAGTTACGACGCATCGCGCGAACTCACGGCCCGCGCTATTGCCGCGCAGCGCATCACCCCCGAGGGCCAGGAAGGGCTCTACGCCTTCGTCGAGCGGCGTAAAGCGAGCTTCTCGCTGTGATCCGTCGCTTATTGATCGCGAACCGCGGCGAGATTGCCGTGCGCGTCGCTCGCGCCGCGCGCGAAATGGACATCGTGCCGCTCGGCATCTATTCGCAGGCCGACGAGCACGCCTACCACCTCGAGTTCATGGACGACGCGCGGTGCGTCGGGCCGGCTCCGGCGGCGGAATCGTATCTCGATGTCGATGCGGTCATCGCGGCGGCGGTCGGCATGCATGCCGATGCCGTCCATCCGGGCTATGGATTTCTCTCCGAGCGCGCCTCCTTTGCCGCAGCCGTTCGCCAGGCGGGGCTGACGTTCGTGGGGCCATCGCCCGAAGCAATGGCGGCGATGGGCAGCAAGATCGATGCGAAGCGCCGGGTGCGCGATTTCAACGTGCCGGTCGTCCCCGGCTACGAAGGCGACGATCAGTCGCTCGCGCAGCTGCGCACGCAGGCGGAAGAGGTCGGCTTTCCGCTGTTGATCAAAGCCAGCGCCGGCGGCGGCGGGCGCGGCATGCGCGTGGTTGAATCGCTCGCGCATTTCGACGAAGCGCTTAGTGCCGCCAAGCGCGAAGCGCTCGCCGCGTTCGGCGACGACGCGGTGTTGCTGGAACGCTACCTGCGCGATCCGCGACACATCGAGTTCCAGGTGCTGGGTGATACGCACGGCAACATCATTCACATCGGCGAGCGCGAGTGCTCGATCCAACGGCGCCATCAAAAAATCGTCGAAGAGGCGCCGTCGGTCGCGATGACGCCCGAATTGCGAGTGCGGATGGGCGAGGCCGCCGTGCGCGCCGCACGCTCGGTGGAGTACGTCAACGCCGGAACCGTCGAGTTCATGCTCGATAGCGACGGACGCTTCTACTTCCTGGAGATGAACACGCGGCTCCAGGTGGAGCATCCGGTTACCGAACTCGTATACGGCATCGATTTGGTGCAGTGGCAACTGCGGATTGCAAACGGAGAGCGGCTGACGCTCTCGCAAGACGACGTTCGCCCGCGCGGGTGGGCGATCGAAACGCGCATCTACGCCGAAGACCCCGCCAATCACATGCTGCCCTCGATCGGTACGATCGAACGATGGGCACCGCCGCAGGGCCCGGGGATCCGCGTCGATTCCGGCGTGGGCACCGGGAGCGAAGTCGGCGTTTACTACGACCCGATGCTCGCGAAGCTCATCGTGTTCGGCAGCGATCGCGCCCATGCGATCGCGCGGTTGGAGCGCGCGCTTGAAGATTTCACGATCGACGGCGTCCGCGCGAACGTGCCGCTGCTGCTATGGATCGCTCGTAACCAGGGCTTCCGCGACGGCGATACGACCACGAGTTTTCTCACGAAATACCTCGACGAATCGATCTTCTCTCGCCGCGAACTCTCGGACGAGCGAAAGCTGCTTGCGGTTGCATCGATGCTGCTCGACGGTGCGGCTCCGTGGCGCATCGGCGGTATCGGCATACCGTTACGGCTGGAAGCCGACGGCTCCGTTTTCGAGACGGTCGCAAGCGCCACCGCGCAGCCCGACGCCTGGCAACTGGAGGGCGATCTTACCGGGAGACTCGTAGCCCGGCGGCACGGCGAGCGCATCGAAGCGAGCTTGGGCGAACTGCACGCGCGCGGCGAAAGCGCGCGCGGCGCGCAACGCTTTGCGGCGCCCCCGTCCGCCGACGCTTCAACGAGCGCAGGCGCCGTAGCGGGAGCCGGCAGCGTCGTCGCACCGATGCCGGGAAAGATCGTCAAGATCGCGGTACGCGAAGGCGACGCCGTTGCGTCGCGCTCGCTCTTGATCGTTCTGGAAGCGATGAAGATGGAACACCGCATCGAGAGTGCCGGCGACGCCACCGTCAAGACCGTCCTCGTGCGCGAGGGCGATATCGTGAGCGGTGGCGCGCCGCTCGTGCAGTTGGACTAATCGCTGATCGGCGGGACCGTCGTCACCGCGCCTGCGGTAACGGTCGCCGGGGCGGTAACCATGAGCGTTGCTCCGACCGTTGCGTCGAAGCCGGTAGCCGTAACCGATGCACCGGCAAGCGTCGTATAGGTGTTGAGCACCTCAAGCGTATACGTTCCGGCGGCTAACGCGTTGACCGCGTAGTTACCGTTAGCATCGGTGACGCCGCTGTTGACGACCGTGCTGCCCTGTAGCGCCTCTACCTCCGCGCCGACAACCGGCTTCCCGGCTTGATTGACGACCGACCCGCTCAGGCTTCCTGAAGTCGCCTGCTCCGTCGCGACCATGACGGGCTTGAGCATGAACGCGCCGTTTCCGGTTTCAACGATGGATTGATCGGCGTTGAAATCGAGCACGAACCCGTAGGTTCCCCCGGCCTGCGCGTTCAACCCGACGTTGACTTTGAGACCGGCCGTCCCCGACCCGTCGCCGCTATCGGTGCTGTTGGCATTACCGAAGCCGCCGCTGGTTCCGCTGGGCACGGTTAGCGGCGCCGTATGCGAGACGCCGTTGGAATCGGTGTAGACGATCGTGGTCGTCGCCGTATCGAGCAGCAGACGAATCTGCTGGTAGCTGCCCGCCGGGATCGTGCCCGTAAAGCTGAGCGGCGTTGAAGCGGACGTATAGTTGAGGATGTTCACGACATCCGGCGTTGAGAATGTTTGAATGGCCGTCGGAGCCGCGCCGTTGCCGACAACCTCGACCTTATCGATACCGAGATTGACCGCCGTCACGGTGTTCCCGCTCATCGCGAACGGTGCGTCGATCATGGCGACGTTCATCGTCGCGTTCTGCGCGGTCGGCGTCGTTCCAACCCCGCCGGAGGAGCTGCCGCCTCCGCAAGCCGCCAAAAACAGCATCGCAACCGCCGCGGCACTCGTTTTTCTGTCCATAGTTCTCATCCTCCACAATATGCCCCGGGTATAAAGACATGGGCTTTTAGTCCTAGTACCTCGAACCGCTTTTCCAGATGTTCTCAAAACCAAACCTATTGAAAACGATTTTCATCCTCACAGGCTTGCTCGGCCGCGCATGGTAGCATAACCAAATGGCTGCACGTCGCACGATCGTGATGATTCCGGGATACAACGAACCGCCCGATCATTTCGATATTCTGGTGGAAGGACGGCTCGGGATCCCGGGGCTGCGCGCGCACGGATTCGATTGCCTCACCTTTCCGGCCGCCGACGACCACTTGCGCGACCGCATCGATCGCTTCGCGGAGTTTCTATCGCAACTGCATACGAACGGGCATCCGTTTCCGGTCGTGCTGCTCGGTTATTCGTTAGGCGGGCTGGTGGTACGCGGGTTTTTGCGCGCGTATCCGCACCGTTCGCACGAAGTGAGCCACGCGGTCATGATCGGCACGCCGAATTGGGGCGTCGTGACGCTGGCGATGCCGCACATCACACGGATGTTGCGCATCCCCGATAAGGCGATGGGCGACATGAATCTGGACTCCGACTTCATGCGATGGCTGAACGGCACGGGGGGCCACTGGACCGGGCCCGCCGGTGACGGCGAACGCGTCTGGGCTTTGGACGAAGAACCGTGGGTTGGCCCAATCGATACGCCGATGCTTACCATCATGGGGCTGATCCCCTCGCGCGGCGGCGATAACGACGGGCTGGTGTGGGGCGACTCCGCGACTCTGGGCAGCCGCATCCCCGCGCACTTCGTGATCGGCCCGCACTGCAATCACATGAACATCATCGGGCACTTCGACCCGCTCATCATGCTCACGAAAGGCTTCCTCGCCAACGCGCGCGCCTGGCCGATCGCGCTGAGCACGATCCTGCGGTTCACGCAGGCGCAACTCTTGGCGAAAGTGGAGATGTAATACCGAGCGTATGAAACTCCCCAAATCCGTAACCTTGGTCGAGATGGGCGCGCGCGACGGCCTGCAGAATGAGGCTGCCGTCATTTCAACCGACGACAAAGTGCGATTCATCGATCTGCTCTCGCAGACCGGGTTACGCTGGATCGAAGCGACCTCGTTCGTGAGCCCCAAGGCGATTCCGCAATTGAGCGATGCGCCCGAAGTTTTTGCGCGCATCGCGAAAGCGCCGGGCGTGCGCTACCTCGTGCTCGTGCCGAACATCAAGGGCTACGAACGCGCGAAGGCCGCGGGCGCCGATACCATCGCCGTTTTCACCGCATCGTCGGAAGCGTTCACCAAACGCAACATTAATATGACGATCGACGAATCGCTCGAGACGTTCCGCGCCGTCGTGCGTCGCGCGAAAGACGACGGCATGTGGGTGCGCGGATACGTCTCGACCGCCTTCGGATCGCCGTTCGGCGATACCGTAACCCCGCAGATGGTCGTCGACGTCAGCGTAAAGCTGATGGAGATGGGCTGCGACGAGCTCTCGATCGGCGATACGATCGGCGTCGGCGTGCCGAGCCAGGTGGAAGAACTCGTTCCGATGCTGGCAAAACACATTCCGATCGACCGGCTCGCGATGCATTTCCACGATACGCGCGGCACCGCACTCTCGAACGTCTATGCGGCGCTGCAACAAGGCATTCACATTTTCGACAGCTCCGCCGGCGGTTTGGGCGGCTGCCCGTATGCGCCGGGAGCGACCGGCAACGTGGGCACCGAAGACGTGCTCTACCTCCTGCACTCGATGGGCATCGAAACGGGCGTCGATCTCGCGAAAGTTCGCGCGGCATCGCGCTTCATCGCCGCAGCCGTCGGCCACGCATTGACCAGCAAAGCCTTCCAAGCCATGGAAGCCTCCGATGAAAGGGCCAAAGCCTCCACATGATCGTTCGAGCCGGAATCCTCTACGACGGAACCATGGACGCGCCGCGGCGCAACGTCGATATCACGATTGAAGGCACGCGCATCGCAAGCGTGCAGAACGCCGCCGAAGGCGGCTCGCCCGACCTCACCGCCGCGTGCGTGACGCCGGGCCTGGTCAACGCGCACGTGCACGTTGAGATGAACGGCCAGCCCGATACCATGGGCGCGCTCGCGCAGATGCCGCAGAACGACCGGCTCTTGCACGCGGTGGAAACGGTACGCAAGGGTTTGAATGCGGGCGTTACGACCGTGCGCGACCTCGGCAGCAGCGCGGGCATCGCGATCGCACTCCGCGACGCCATCAACGGCGGCCTGATCGTCGGGCCGCGCATGCGCGCGTGCGGCAACGTGCTCTGCATGACCGGCGGCCACGGCTGGTTCATCGGCCGCGCCATCGACAGCCCGTGGGAAGCGCGCAAAGGCGTGCGCGAGCAACTTTGGGCGGGCGCCGACTGCATCAAAATGATGGCGACCGGCGGCGTGCTCACCAAAGGCGCCGTGCCCGGCAACGCGCAGCTCCTGCCCGAAGAATTAGTCGCCGGCATCGATGAAGCCCACCGCCACGGCCTGCGCGTCGCTTCGCACGCGATCGGCACCGAAGGCATCAAGAATGCGCTACGCGCCGGCATCGATTCGATCGAACACGGCCACATGCTCGACGACGAAGCGATCGAGCTCTTCAAGCAGCGTGGAACCTATCTCGTACCGACGCTCACCGCGCCGACCTGTATCCTCGAACATCTCGAGGACGGCACGCAACCCCAGTTCGTGCTCGATAAGGCGCGCGTCGTCAACGAAGCGATGCTGGTGAATATCCGCCGCGCCTACGAAGCGGGCGTGAAGATCGCGGGCGGATCCGACGCGGGCACGCCCTTCAATTTCCACGAAAACTACGCCTACGAAGTCGAGCTGATGCACACGCTGCTCGGCATGTCGCCGCAACGCGCGCTCCACGCGGCAACCGCGGTCGCAGCCGAACTGATCGGCTTGCATCGCGGCGTCGTCGCCGCCGGAGAACCCGCCGATTTGCTGGGGGTAGCGGCCGACGTAGGCGCAGACGTGCGCGCCCTGCGCGACGTACGCGCCGTGCTCAAAGACGGGCAGATCGTGAACCGCGCCGGGTGATGGACGTCACCGGCCTGCGCTTAGCGGTGCTCGCGCCGATTTCATGGCCGACGCCGCCCGCAGGATACGGCCCCTGGGAGCAGATCGCATTCAACATCGCCGACGGCATGCGCCGCCGCGGCGCAGAGGTCACGCTCTTCGCCACCGGCAATTCGCGCTTCGAAGGCCACCTCGCTTCGGTGCTCCCGATCGGCGTCAACGAAGACCCGGCGCTCAACGGCGACGTCTACGGCGCCATCCATATCGGCGAACTCTTCC
>DATKQG010000019.1 GCA_035532835.1 Candidatus Dormiibacterota bacterium | reverse complement strand
TAAGCAAAATGGGCAACGCCAATCTACGCAGAGCGCTCTATATGCCAGCCCTCAGTGCCATGACTACCTCTACGGCGCTCGCTCGGTTTGCCACCAGACTAAAGCTTCGAGGAAAGCGAGGGAAGCTCGTCGTCGCTGCTCCCATGCGGAAGATGCTCACGATCGTCTACGCGGTCCTCAAGAGCCGACGGCCCTATGTTGAGGGCACCGCCGCTTGACACCAAACCACGGTATCTGCGCGCTTCCTACTCCTGCGTTTTTGTGCAACGTTCAAAGGAAGTCGACATCCATGTCGATTGCACAAAAATCACAGGTTCCCCAAACGAGGTGAGGTCTCCAGGCGCGAGAGACGCGCGAGCTAGACGGGCGTGATCTCGCCGTCGTCGGTAATCAGAAATCGCGTGTCGTAGGCGACGGTTTCTTCGTTTCGTCGAATCCGGCTGTGCACGTTGAAGCGGTGTGCGGGTTTCTGGCCTTGGCGCTTGACCAGCCCGCCGTAGAACAGCTTGAGCAGGGGCGTCTGCCCGGGTTTTGGTTCGTCGAGTTTATTCTGCTTCACCAGCATCGCGACGATTTTCTGCTGCAGCACCAGCGGCAGCAGTCGATAGGCGTCGTCGATTTTCTCGCCCATTTCTTGATTTTGCATCTTACGGCGGTCGACTGGTTCCGGCGCGTCGGTAACGTACCGTACGATCGTATCCCAATGGTCGGCGGCAATGCCGACGAACTCGCCCATGTAGCGATTCCACGTTTTGCCTTGGTGCTGCACTTGATCGTGGCGGACGGCCTTGAGGCGAATCGGAATATTCTGGTCGCGGATGCGTATGATGAGCGAATACTCGGGCGTCGGTATCACGTCGGGAATGATGAACATCAATCCGTTCGGCGAAATCTCCGAGCCGATTCCGGGTTTGACGTTCTTGGTGTCGCTTGGGCTAGGCTGATACCAGAGGTGAAACGCGCCGGCGCGACGCTGGTACTGTCGGCGATCGCCTGCCCGGCCTAGAAACCATTCGATCATATCGTTGAACATGGATCCGTTGGGAGTCATGCTCATCTCGTTTGTCGAATCGTGTTGGTCATGTTCGTCACCATCGAGGGCATTGAAGGGAGCGGGAAAAGCACCCTGTTACGTGGCCTTACCGAACGATTACGCTCTGCGGGCCGCGAAATCTTTGTCACGCGCGAACCCGGCGGAACTCCGGTAGGTGACTCCATTCGTAGAATCGTGTTGGAACCCGGCTTGCACGTCGCATCCTTGACTGAGGCTTTACTCATGAATGCAGCCCGGGCGCAGCACGTTATCGAGGCTATCGCCCCGGCGCTCGCTGCGGGCCGGGTGGTGCTGTGCGACCGGTTCGCCGACTCGACCCTGGCCTATCAGGGCTATGGGAGGGGCTTGGACATGACGATGCTGCGCAACATCATCGACGCCGCGACCGGTGGGCTCACACCCGATCGCACGTTCCTGCTGGACGTACCGGTGCACGTCTCGCGCGAGCGCCTGCGGGAGCGCAACGCGCGCCTCGATCGCCTTGAGAACGAGCACGATGCGTTCCACGAGCGCGTCCGGCATGGTTTTTTGGAGCTCGCTCGCGATTCGCATCGCTTCGTGGTCCTGGATGGGCGGCTTCCGTCCGACGTGCTGGTCGATCGTGCTTGGGCCGATCTTGCGGAGATGGCTCTGTGAGCCCCGGGACGTTCGATGTAATCGGCGCGGCCGGCCCAAGGCGTTATTTCGCGGGCCTCGCCAAGGAGACGATGGCCCACGCCTATCTCTTCAGCGGCCCGCCCGGCTCGGGCAAGAAGACGTTCGCGCGGCGATTGGCGCAATCGTTGCTGTGCGAGGCTCCCAAGGACGGCGTTCTCGGATACGACGGAACGTGTGCCGCGTGCCGGCTCTTTACGGCCGGAGCCGACGCACGCCATCCCGACTTCCTCGAGCACGTGGGGGCGCTCAAGATCGGCGATAGCGACGGAGCGACGGGATTTTACGAGCAAGAGGACCTTACGGCGCGCGATCTCGTCAGGCAGCTCTCGATGCAATCGTATAGCGGCGGCATGCGCGTTCTACTGCTCGGTGATGTCGAGTTCGCGACCCACCACGCCGCAAATGCGTTGCTCAAATTTTTCGAGGAGCCGCCGCGCGACGTCGTCGTGCTGCTCACGAGCTCCGCCCCGGGGCGCTTGATTCCCACGATTCGATCGCGATTGATCGATATTCGATTTGCGCCGTTCTCCTCCGACGAGCTGGGGATGCTCCTGGCGGCCCAAGGGAAGACCGCCGAGGAGATCCGGTTAGGCGTATCGCTCGGGCACGGCGATGCGACGCGCGCGCTGGATGCGCTTGCGGGGGGTGACGAATCGGTGCGCTCGAGCGTGGCGGAGTGGTTCTTCAGCGTGGTGAGCGGCGAGACGCCGGCGGATCCGTGGGCGACGCGCGAGACGCTCTACGAAGGCCTGGGCACCATCAAGACGTTGGTGCGAGATTGGGTAGCGATCGCCACCGTTGGACCCGATGCGAAGGTGATGAGCGTCGATTATGCGAGCCAACTCGAGCGGCTCGCGCGGCCGCATGCCGGTGCCAGCGTCGCGATGCTCGCGCAGATCGATGAAGCGCAACGTCTTTCGCGCACGAACGTCAGCCCCGCGATGGTCAGCGAGATCGTTCGGATGGCGCTGACATCGCGGGGGACGGGCTCTTAGGCTCGAGCGCTAGTAGCGCCCTCGAAAGGCCGTCTCTTCGTAGAGGGCGGCAAACGGAAAGGCCAGGTATGCGAGCAGAACGGCTCGTACCGCCGCCAGCACGAGTTCGTACTCGATCGGCGTGAGGCCGATGGCATACTGCGCGACGAAGATCGGCAAGTAGATCCATAGGGCCACGAAGACGATTGCGAGTACGGCCGATCCGATGGGGTTAGCGCGAACGGCGCGGATCGAGCCGGAGATCGCGAGCCCGCCGGGTAAGCCGCCGATCGCCGCCGCCGGTATGGTGAGGATCAAGAAAAAATATGCTGCGAGTTGCAAGACGTATTGCCCGATCGCCCCGAGGATGCCGCCGACATACGCCGCCGCGTAGACGATGAACTGAAAGCCGATTGCGGCCAGGATGATGCCGCCGGATTTATGGCGCGCTTCATCCCAGGCCACGTCGAAGCTCGTCCGCGTGCCTCGCAACAGGCCGCTGGCGTAGATGACGCAGACGCCGAATGCGAACATGTAGACGATCTGCACGAAGAGCCCGAAGATGCTGGCCCCGAGCCCTCCTAGAGGATCGGTCATCAAGGGTGTGACCGCGGAGATCAGCAGGTCGACCACGGCCGCAAGCAGCGGCAGCAGTAGCATCGCCGGATTGCGAACCAACATCGGTATTGCACGAACGTATGCCCCAAGATCGAGCCGCGGCCCGCGTTTCATACGGTTACCGAGCCCCTTCGAGCGCGTGGTGGCACGAGCAGTCGGCGTGAATGTCGATACCGGCGACGATCTTCCCGATCGCGTTCTTCACGCGTTCGTTGTTGCTCTTGAAGACTTCGATCACTTCGTGGTGCGAGACGGGCGTCATGCCTTCGAGGCCGACGTCGTAATCCGTAATCAGCGAAATATTGACGAAGCAGATCTGTAGTTCGCGGGCGAGATACGATTCCGGATATTGCGTCATGTTGATGACTTCCCAACCCTGGCTCTGGAACCACTTCGATTCGGCCCTGGTCGAAAAGCGAGGCCCCTGAATGACCACGACCGTTCCGCGCTCGTGCGTGTCGATGCCGAGCGATTTGAGCGCGTCGATGGCGATCGGCCGTAGCGTCGGGCAGTACGGATCTGCGAAGCTCACGTGCGTGGTGACGGGGCCATCGAAGAAGGTGTCCTGGCGTCCACTGGTTCGATCCACGACTTGGTCGCAGACGACCATCGAACCCGGCTTGACCTCGGTTTTGAGCGAGCCGCACGCATTGGGTGCGATGATGTGGCGTACGCCGAGCATTTTCATAGCATAGAGGTTGGCGCGATAGTTGATCGATTGCGGTGGGAAGCGGTGATCCCTGCCGTGACGCGGCAAAAATGCCACGCGCTTTCCGGCAATCTCGCCGAGGGCGATTTTATCGCTCGGGGAGCCGTATGGTGTTTCCACCCACACTTCGCGAGCGTTTTCGATCAGCGAGTAAAATCCAGAGCCACCAAAGACGCCGATGTCGGCGCGTTCTGTCGTTTCCATACGGCCGAGGATTCGAGGTGCGAGGTCGGGACCCTCGAATCGATCATGCGTGCTTCGATCGATGGCGTTCGCCCTGCTGATGGTTGCGTGCGCCGGATGCGCTCGCGTCGCTGCCCCTACGCCGCCGGGCCATCGCCACCCGTGGACGACGCCGCACGTGTTGCGTTTCGCGGACATCTCGGAGCCCGACCACCTCAATCCCTATCTCTCCGAGATGGATATCACCTACGATCTCTCATCGCTGATATATTCGTACCTCATCGTCGCCAACGATCGTGGAGCGCTGATCGGAGACCTTGCAACCACGGTCCCAACGCTCGCTAACGGCGGCATATCGCGCGATGGCCGCACGTACGTCTACCATCTCCGCCGCGGAGTCCTGTGGCAGGATGGCACCCCGTTCACCTCGCGCGACGTCGTTGCGTCCTGGAAGGCGGTGGTCGCGCCGAAGAATCTCACCATCTACCGCCAGGCCTACGAACGGGTCGCATCGATCGATACGCCCGACGATTGGACGATCGTCGTGCATTTGCGCCATCGCTACCCGCCGTTTCTCTCGCAGTTCTTCGCACCGCTGCAAGAGGGCGGCAAGCCGATTCTTCCGGCGCACGTGCTGGCGCACGAAAGCAGTTTCAACCGCGGCGTATTATCGCGACATCCGATCGGCACCGGTCCGTTTCGTTTCGTCGCGTGGCATCATGGCGACCGCATCGAGCTGGCGCGCTTCAATCGCTATTTTCGCGGACGCCCAAAACTGCGCCGCGTCGTATTCCAAGTGATCCCGGACGATCAAAGCATCTTGACCGAGATGCGGCTGCATCATATCGACTTGGTCGTTTCACCGCCCGCGGCGCTTTACGAAGCCTATCGATCGCTCCGCGATGTCGTGACGCAACTCGTTCCCTGGAACGCGCAAGAAGTGCTGGTATTCAACATGCATAAGCCCGGTTTGGGCGACCTTGCGGTTCGGCTCGCGTTATCGAACGCGATCGATTATCGCGTGCTCATCGACAAGGTTTCGCACGGTGTCGGAGAGACGGCATATAACGTCTTCGCTCCGACCGCCGTGGGCTATCGGCGCCTCCCACCCTATCGATACGACCCCGATCGCGCGAACGCCATTCTCGACCGCGCGGGCTGGATCCGAGGAAGCGACGGGATCCGTCAGAAGGGCGGCGTTCGCCTGAACTTCACCCTCGATGTCGTGAGCGGCTCGATCAATCTGAACGAAATCGCGCTGCACGTGCAGCGCGATTTGCACGCCGTCGGCATAGGGCTCGCGATCAAGCAGTACCCGTACGACACGATCTTCTCGCCCGTTGGGCCGCTCTACCGCGGCAATTACGATATGGCAATCTACTCGACGACGCTCTCGTGGGATCCGGATGCCGAAATCTACTACGGCTGCGATCAAGGCTACCCGCATGGCGAGAACTTTTTCGGATATTGCAACCACGCGTTCGACGCATACGAGCGAGCCGGCCTGCGCACCGACGATCCAGCCGCGCGCGCACACGACTATCGCGCGGCAAGCCGCATCCTGCACGAAAGCGTCGCCTACATACCGCTTTACGAACTGCGACGAATTGTCGTGCGCTCGGCGGATTTACGCGGAACACGCGACAACCCCACCGCGACCCCGTGGTGGAACGCCTGGCAATGGGACATATAGCCCGGTCTGGGCGAATTGGGGAGGGCTCGCTTGGCACCCGAAGGAAATCCAGGTTAGTTTTTTAGACCCTAAGCCCTCAGCCTACGGAGTGCTTATTTTATGAAGATGCGTCGCACGTCCGGCATCCGCTCACTGGCCGGATTTCTGCTCGTAGCCGCGTTATCGGCCGCGATGATGCTGCCCGCCCTCGCGAACAATCTATATGGCGCAATTGCCATATCACCCAGCACCGGCAAGGTCTCGGGCTCGTGGAATTTCCGCAATCAATCCGCGGCCAATACCCGCGCCATTTCGCGCTGTAACGCCTTGACGAACGGGGCGGGCGATTGCATCGCAACGGTCGCCGTGCACCAACATTTGTGCGGAGCGCTGGCGACGGATTCGGTTCATGGAACGTGGCGGGGGGGCGTTGCGAATACGCGTGCCGCAGCCAAAAGTGCCGCGCTCTCGAACTTGGGCTCCTCCAACGGCCGGATCGCTTATTCGCTCTGCAACTCCGGCAATCAGCAATCTGCCGGCGCGTCCAGCACCGAGTCGGCGGTCGCGGGTTTACTCGTCGGCGCCGCTGCGGTTGCGTTGCTGACGCATCACCCCCATCCCGCGGCAACGGCCTCCGTGTACGTTCCGGCGCCGGTCGCTCAGGACCAAACGGCGTACGTCCCCGGCGCGCAGACTTCCGTCCCGCAATCCGCGAACAGTTCGCAATACACCCCTGTCGGGCCGTCGCATCCGCTCGCGCTCGTCGGTGTGAAAGTGCATGCCAGCGACGTCATCAACGCGATTCTCCCCATATATGCGAGCATTGACGGCAACGTCGTACAGTCGCCGGTACTCGGGCAGATCGTCGGCGGCACGGGCGGCACTGAGACGGTCTATCAGCCCGCCGGTTACGTGCTGACGGGCTTGGACGTTTACCGCGGCAGTTATAAAGGCAACGACGAAGTGGTCGGGATGCGGGTGTATTGGAGCAAGCTCTTGCCCGAAGGCATCGCTTCGACCGGTGAGATCGAATCTACGATTATGGCTAGCAGCCCGCCTGGCCTGACGATTAAAACGCTGCGCGCCCCGGCGGGTGAGTACATATCGAATTTGGTGCTCACGCCGTCAACCCATCCCGACGGGTCGACCTACATCCACGACATTGCAATCGTAACGACGAGGTTGTAGGTCGCAGGTTACGGTTCTAGGCTACCGATTGAAATCGCTGGGTTTAAGCTCTTCGAGAAACTTTTTGAATTTCGACATCTCCGATTCGTCGATCGCAGACTTATCCGCAGTGGCTTCTTCCAGAACGATCTTGTCCGTAACGTAGATCGGCGCTTGCATGCGTAGCGCGAGCGCGATGCCGTCGGACGGGCGCGTATCGATTTCTTGTATCGCGCCGTTGGTTCGAACCAGCAATTTAGCGAAAAACGTCGAATCCCGGATGTCGTGAATGACGACCTGCTCGAGGCTTGCGCCCAGCGTTTCTAAAATCGTGCGCATCAGATCGTGGGAGAGCGGCCTCGGAACCGGGGCGCCTTCGAGCGCGAGCGCGATGGCCGTCGCTTCGAAAGGTCCGATGAGAATCGGAAGGTAGTGCGACCCGTTCAAATCCTTGAGGATCACCACCGGATCGTGTGTGAGGAGGTCGATGCCGAGCTTGTCGACCTTCATCTGTCGCATGCCGTCGTATCCGACACGGGATGCACGTTTTCTTGCCAGGGGAAGCATCCGATTACGGCGACCAAGTAGGTCGGCGGGTTCGCGCGCACGAACCGAGGGCCGTTCATCATGGCACTTTCATGCGGTATTGTCGGGCTTCCTAACGTCGGTAAGTCCACCATTTTCAACGCGCTGACGCGCTCGGCTCAAGCTTTAGCGGCGAATTATCCGTTCGCTACGATCGAGCCCAACGTCGGCGAAGTCGCCGTCCCGGACGAGCGTCTCGGCGTACTCGAGAAAATCGTCAGCGCTCGACGGATCGTGCCGGCAACCGTGCGCTTCGTCGATATCGCCGGTTTGGTGCGCGGGGCCAGCACGGGCCAAGGCCTCGGGAACGCATTTTTGAGCCACATTCGCGAGACCGATGCGATAGCGATGGTGGTACGCTGCTTCGAAGATAGCAACGTGACGCACGTCGAAGGCGGGCCCGATCCGAAGCGCGACATCGAGATTATCGGGATCGAGCTCGCGCTCGCCGATTTGGCGACGCTGCAGAAGCGGGTCGATAAGCTCGACCGCGAGGCGCGAGCGAACCCGAAGATTCGCTATAAGGTCGATGCGGCCAAGCATCTGGTTGAGGCCCTCGAAGCGGGCAAGCCGGCGCGCAGCTTCCCCGCCGATTCGCCCGAGGCTGAGGTGGCCGCCGAGTCGTTCCTCATCACCGCCAAGCCGCTCTTCTATGTCGCCAATATCGACGAAGCCCAAATCGGCAAGCCGGGCCCCCTGGTGGCCGAGGTGCGTGAGGTCGCGCAGGCCGAAGGAAGCCGCGTCGTAGTGCTGTGCGGCAAAATCGAGGCGGAGCTGGCAGGCCTCTCCGATGAGGAGGCCCACGAATTCTGCCAGGAACTGGGCATCGAGCGCAGCGGGCTCGACGAGTTGGCTCTGGCCGCCTACGACATCCTGGGATTGATGACGTATCTGACGGCGGGCGAGCAAGAAGTGCGGGCCTGGACCGTCGCCAAGGGCAGCAAGGCTCCGGAGGCGGCCGGGAAGATTCACAGCGACATCGAGCGCGGATTCATCCGGGCCGAGATCGTTTCGTACCCCGATTACGTCAAATATCGGACGATGGATGCGCTCAAATCGGCGGGCCTTCTCCGCAGCGAAGGCAAGGACTACGTGATGCAAGAGGGAGACGTGGTCAACTTTCGCTTCAACGTTTAAGCGCTGCGACTTTTCCCGATGTGCCTTTACCAAGGTGTTTTGACCGTTCGGCACCAAAGTGTATCGGGTTTGGAGTCGTCTGGAGGCTTTATCTTTTTATGACCACTGCTGTGCGCGAAGTCTCGGTTTTCGGTGACGGGATCGCTTATTTCAACGAAGCGGCCGATTTGCTGGAACTCGATGCGGGCATGCGCCAAATTCTGACGCACCCCTCGCGTCAAATTATCTTTTCCATACCCTTTCAACGCGATACCGGCGAGTTCGAAGTCTTCACCGGTTACCGCGTGCAATATAATTTCGCTCGCGGCCCGGCCAAGGGCGGCATCCGCTATCATCCCGGCGTTACGCTCGACGAGGTAACGGCGCTCGCTTTCTGGATGACGTGGAAGTGCGCCGTCGTCGATCTGCCGTTCGGCGGCGGTAAAGGCGGCGTCACGTGCGACCCGTCGACGCTTTCGAACAACGAACTCGAACGCATCACCCGCCGCTACGCAGCGGAACTCGTCGAGGTCGTGGGACCCGATAAGGACGTCCCCGCTCCCGACGTCAACACCACGCCGCAGGTGATGGCGTGGTTCATGGATACCTACTCGATGCATACGCGGCAAAACTGCCCGGGCGTCGTTACCGGTAAGCCGCTGGAAATCGGCGGATCGCGCGGGCGCGTCGAAGCGACCGGCCGCGGCGTTACGATCTGCGCGCTCGACGAGATGGCGCAGATGGGCATCGCGCCCGAGGGCGCCAGCGTCGTGATCCAAGGGTTCGGTAACGTCGGCATGTACGCCGCGAAGCTCTTTGCGGAGCGCGGATGCACGGTGCGCGGAATATCCGACGTAACCGGGGCTTATTACAACAAGAACGGTATCAATATCGTCGAGGCGATGGAACACGTCGGTAAGCACCATAACCTGGCCGGGTTCCAGGGCGGCGATAAAATCAGCAATGCCGAGTTGCTCGTCAGCGAATGCGACGTTCTCGTACCGGCCGCACTCGAAAAAGTGCTCACTGCCGAGAATGCATCGAAGGTCAAAGCCAAGCTCATCGTCGAGGGCGCGAACGGTCCGACGACGCCGGAAGCCGCAAAGACCTTCTTCGATCGCGGGATCGTCGTGATTCCGGATATCATGGCAAACGCGGGCGGCGTGACCGTCTCGTACTTCGAATGGGTTCAAGACCGCATGGGCTACTTCTGGAAAGAAGCCGAAGTCAACGAGCGCCTCGAGGACGTGCTGCTCACGAACATCCACGAAGTGCGCCGGATCAAGATCAAATACAATACGACGCTGCGCACGGCGGCCTACATGCTCGCCATCGACCGCGTCGTCAAAGCGCTGACCTTGCGCGGGATTTACGCCTAGCTAGGGACGCCGCAGCCCAGGTTCGTCGTTATCGGCGCGCCCAGGGGTGTTTGGGGAACCGCTGTTGGATTTCACATCCTGTGAAATCCAACGCTGCTGCGTTTTTTGGGCAAAACAAAGTTTTGAAGTTCACATCCTGTGAAGGCCCAAAAAATCGCAGCTTCCCCACGTACCCCTCCGCGCGCCGATAACGACGAACGCTTGTGCCGATCGTTATTCGCGACTAGCGCTGTGGTGCTGCTGATTGAGGTGGCCGCAGTGAGCGTAATGAGCAG
>DATKQG010000018.1 GCA_035532835.1 Candidatus Dormiibacterota bacterium | reverse complement strand
CCCAATCGCGTGCCCGGTTTCCGGCAAAGGCTCGACCGCGCGCTCGCACTCAAACTGGGCGTACCAGCGCCCGAGCTTGCAGACCAGCCACGCACGGCCAAACGGCGGCACGGCGCGCCCCTTACGCAGCTTCACGCTACCGACGCCCGGAATGCGGACGCGGTGCTGCGTCGCATCGAACTTCAGCGCGCGATCGCCATGCGGGTAGGTGATTTGCCGCCACCGGCGGGCAGCCCTAAAGCGCGGGAAGCCCGGCGTTTCGCCCTGCTTGCAGCGCCGAAAGAACGCCTGCATGGCGAGATCCAAGCGGCGCAGCGCCGCATCCTCAATCTCGCGATAGACCCCGGCGAGATGCGCAGATTCTTTGCGCAGCGAGGTCACCTCGGCGTACTGCATCTTCATCGAGACGCTCACGCCGCGCAACCTGTAGGCGTCTTTACGCTGCTGGAGCGCAGCGTTGTAGAGATGGCGCGTGACGTGGAGCGCGTGGTGAAGCGCCGCGTCTTGAGATGCGGTTGGGTAGAGTCGCACGGTTTCAATGCGCTTCACCCTATCATTATCGCAGACGGAGTGCCACCTGTATGGCCCAGTGGAGGCGCAGAGCGGAGAAAAGGCCGTTGTGCGTGGCTTAACGGCTGGACGCCTTGCCACCAACGCGGCGAAATACCGTCGCCGCTTGCAACGGGGTCGTTCGCATCCTACTCACTACCCATGGAGTCCGATTGCAGCGTCAGTTCGGTGTCGCTCGTCTGGTTAAAATATCCGCCCGAGGGCAGCTGTTTGCGCAGCGTGGAGTACTCCTTGATCGAGGTCGGCACGAAGTGCTGGACGTCGTAGCCGATGGTCGAGTCCGCATTCATCGTCATCGCCCCGACGCCGATTTGCGTCATCTGGCGATGCTCGGAGATCGTCAACATGCCGTTCACATTCTTGGTGACGGTAAAATCGATCGACGTCGAGCCGTTCTTGTTGGCACCGCCTTCGTGCCAATGCTGTTTCCCATCGAGCGCCGATGGGTCGTAAAAGTGGGGTGCCAAAAGCCGGATGACCGAGATCTCCTCCGGATTCACGCCCTGCGGGTTCTGGCAGGTGGTGCTGGTGTCGGCGAAGACCGCGCAGGTGTCGGCGGCGGCATTGCGACCGTTTTGGCCGGCCTCGCTGACGCTGACGACCAACCCCTTATCGGGCTGGATCCCCATGATATCGATGGAAATCGTCCCCTTATCGGAAACGGTCGCGCCGTAGTCGGTGGAACCGCTACCGGTAACGGGCGCCCCCATCGGACCCCCTGCATTTCCGCTAGCGCTCTCGGTGTCGTGTTGGTCACCCTGCTGGCCGACGCTAAACGCGTACACGAGGTGACGGAGCGATTTCGTCTGTGCATGAGCCGGAACGCCACCGCACACCACGATCGCTAAGGCCGATAGGACGTATGCAAAAAGACGTTTCATGCCGGGCTCTACCGCGTACTTCAGGCCACTCCCTTTACACAATCTCAACAAATGCAAATGGCCGAGCGTTGAAGCTCGGCCACGATTTCCAGGAATGCGCCCAGCGCACTAGGCCAAATGGTCGACCGATCCGCCGATCCCGATAGACGAGAACAGCTTGGCAGCGACGATTTTATCGAGCGTCTGAACATTCGAGAGAACCCCAATGTTCACGCCTTCGGACACGCTGGCCGCTGCCAGCCCGGTTGAGAGTGCCGCTACATCCATGCGATGATGAAACCTCCACCCTTAGTATCGGTAAATACCGGTGAAAAGTCCAGACCACCCCGAAGGGAGCCCACCGTGAACCCGCTGCTCGGTACCTTTATCCGCCTGACCGTTGCGATCGCCGCGGTGATCGTAGCGTTCTTCCTCCTCTTAGTCATCATCAAGGTCGTCCTCGTGGCGGCGATCCTGGCGGCGCTCGCGGTCGGAGGCATCTTCCTCTTTAACTTCTTCCGGCGCCAGCGCCGGCGGTTACCCGTCGTTCGCTAGGAGACAAACTCCAGGAGTACCTGCCCCAGCCGCTCCGGCTCCTCGAGCATCGGCATATGTCCGGTCGCCTCGAAGACCTCCAGGCGCGCGCGCCGAAACGAGCCCGCCATTTCGGCCGACTCCGCCGGGCTGACGACGCGGTCTTCGGCCCCGGCCACCACCAGCACCGGCATTTCGAGATCCGGCGCGATGTCGTCGGCGGGATCGCGTAGCGCCATGCCGCGCAGCAACGCGGCCAAACCGCGGACCTCATTTCGCCCGGCGATCTCGCGAGCTAACCGCTCCAGATCGGGATGCAGCCGCGCGGTCTGCGGTGCGAACAGCGTCGGTATCACCGCATCGACGATCTCTCGAACGCTCCCCGCAGCTTCCGCGCGATCCGCAAGTTCGTTGCGCCATCGCGCGCGTTCCGGCGTGTCCGCGGCCGTGCGACTGCAGACCAACGCAAGGCGCTCGACGCGCTCCGCGTACATTCGCGCAAACGCCAGCGCCACGTAACCGCCGAGCGAATGGCCCACGATCGTTGCGCGTTCGATGCCGAGCGCATCGAGCACGGCGGCGATGTCGCCGGCCATCGCTTCCATAAGATACGGCCCGGGCGGAACGCTCGACGCACCGATGCCGCGCAGGTCCGGAGCGATGACGCGATGGCTTGCGACCAGCGTTTTCGCGCTCTGCATCCAGATGTCGCGCGTCAGCGGAAAGCCCGCCAGCAGTACGATTGCGGGCTCCGCGTTCCCGTCGATTTGCACGTCGATGCGTGCGCCGTCATTGTTTACGCGCATCCGCGCGCGCTCCGCGATATCACCAAAACTTGCATAACTCCTCGTAATACTGTATAAGGTAGGCAACAACCCTGGCTGCTCCGTAGCCAGAGAAAGGATGACTCCACACACATGGCAGTCAAACGAACGAAGAAAGCGGCGCCGAAACGCGCGAAGAAGGCGGCAGCGCCGAAACGCGCGGCACGCAAGACGACACGCAAGACCGCGGCCCGCAAGACCACCCGCAAAAAGACGACCCGTAAAAAGGCGACGACCCGCAAGAAAGCAACGCGTAAGAAGGCCACTCGCAAGAAGGCAACGCGTAAGACCGCGGCTCGCAAGACCACCCGCAAAAAGACGACCCGCAAAAAGGCAACGACTCGCAAGAAAGCAACGCGTAAGAAGGCCACTCGCAAGAAGGCAACGCGCAAGACTGCGGCTCGCAAAACCACCCGTAAAGCTGCTCCCCGCCGCAAGGCCCGCAAAGCAGCCCCCCGCCGGAAAAAGGCTGTCGCAGCCTAGTCATTCCGGCATTTTTTATACCCGCGAGTCGCATCGGCGACTCGCTTTTTTTTGCCCGCACGTCTAGATGCTTCGCACGATCGGCACAAAGATCCACACCGCGAGAATAGCGACGATGCAGATGCCTCCGGCCAGCGCGAAGGCGATATGCAAACCGACGATCGAGGCGACCGCGCCGACCACCAGCGATCCTCCCGGAACCACGCCCATGGCGATCATCGTATACACCGAAATGGCGCGCCCTCGCACTTGATCCGGGGCGAGCACTTGGATCATCGTGTTGCACGCTCCCAGATATGCGAGCGTTCCAACACCGATTGCGAAGAGCACCGGGATCGCAAGCGGTATCGACCAGACCGTTCCCAAGGCGAGCACGCCCGCCGACATGCCCAGCGCCGATACGAGCCAGAGCACCGAGCGCCGTTCGAATTGCGCGAAGTGCGCCGTGAGCAGGGCTCCACCGAATCCACCGATGCCTACTGCGGCCACCGCCCAGCCCAGTTGCTGCGCGCCGCCGTGCAGCGTGTTCACGATATAGGCGGGAATCAATTGACTGTAAGGACGCACCAGGATCGCGGTGAGCACAAACGACCCGACGATCCAGCGCAGGATCTTGTGTCGCACCAAGAACGCTATTCCAAACCGGATCGACGTCAGCATCGACTCGCGCCGCCGCTGCGTCGGGGGAGACGGCGCCATCATCGCCACCGCGACCACGACGGCGAGCGTGGCGAACGCGTTGACGTAGAACGATCCCGCAACCCCGACCCAAACGATGAGGATGCCGGCGATCGCGGGGCCGATCACGGCCGGGGCGTTGAATGCGACCGAATTCAAGCCGATGGCATTGCCCACGTAAGCACGCTCGACCAACATCGGCACCCAGCTCTGCCGCGTGGGCGAATCGAATGACTGAGCGGCCGAGTTTCCGACCGAGATCACGGCTAACCAGAACAGGCTCAGGGAGTGGAAGCTCGCCAGCAACGCCAGAGCGAGGGCGGCGAGCGCCATCGCGCCGTTGGCGAGCATCAATACGCGGCGGCGCGGAACCATATCCGCCACGACCCCGGCAACCGGTGAGAGCAGCAGCACCGGTAGCGCGCGCGACGCCCCGAGGATGCCCAAGTACAACGCCGCGCGATGAGGCGTAACGGCAAGCTGCGCGACGTAGTACCCCATCGCGGTAAACTGCATCCAGGTGCCCAAATTCGAGATTAACAAGCCGATCCACAGCAGCCGGAAATCGCGAAACCGCAACGATGCGAGGATCGAGAGCGTGCGTCGTGCCGGCGGACGTTCGCTCACGATCGCGCGGCCACGGCCGCGACGATGAGCGCGGCGCTTCCCTCCTCACCGAACGCGGCGGTGTCGATCGAGAGATCGTAATGCTTGGGATTACCGAACTCCGCATCGTACCAGTCGCGCAGGTGCGCCTTGCGCGCGCGGTCGATTCGGTCGACCTCCGCCTGCGCCGTCGCGCGTTCGAGCGCGAGATCGCGCGCGACGTTCTCGATACGCCAATCGCGCGGTGCGTGCATGAAGACGCGTAACACGTCCGGCCTGCGCCCGAGGATCAGCGCGGCAGCGCGCCCGATGACGACCGTGTCTCCCCGCGCCGCGTACTCCCGTACCGCCTCCTGGACCTCACGCAGATACTCCTCGTCGAAACTCTCGCCGAAATGGGCCGCGTTGACCTCGGGGGTCGACATCTCCAAACTCGAGAGCAATCGCTCCCCAAGCGATCGGCCGACATCCTCTACGGCCTCCACTTCTTCCGGCGTGGTGCGCATGCGCTTGGCTACGATGATCGGCAGCTCACGATCGACCAACGCATATCCCAAACGCGCGGCGACGCGGTGCCCGATCGCGACCGCGCCTGCACCGTACTGATTCGAAATCGTCACGATCACAGCGGTTACTCCGTAGGTTCCCACACGTGCGGGGAGCCGGGCATCCGCACTTCGAAGCCAGACGGGTGCCGCCGATCATCCAGACGCATGAGCTGCGCAAAGTCTTCCGCACCGTCCGCAGAATTCCGGGGCCCTTCGGCGCGGTTCGGACACTCTTTTCGCGCGAGCACGAGGAACGCGTCGCGGTCGACAGCGTGACGATGGCGCTCGAACCGGGCGAATTGGTGGGATACATCGGCCCCAACGGAGCCGGAAAGTCGACGACCATCAAGATGCTCACCGGCATCCTCGTGCCTAGCTCCGGCGAGGTGCGCGTAGCGGGTATCGTACCGTACGAGCGACGCCAGGAAAACGCCCGCAACATCGGCGTCGTCTTCGGCCAGCGCAGCCAGCTCTACTGGGATTTGCCGCTGATCGAATCCTTCGAGCTCCTGCGCGCCATCTACGGCATTCCGCGCCCGCAGTACCGCCGCAACCTCGACGCATTCATCGAACTGCTGGCCATGGACGAATTTCTACGCACGCCCGTCCGCCAGCTCTCGCTCGGGCAACGCATGCGCGGCGATTTCGCCGCGGCGATGCTCCACGATCCGAAGATCATCTATCTCGACGAACCGACCATCGGCCTGGACGTGGTGGCAAAGGACGCGATCCGCGATTTCATCGCGCGCATCAACGCGGAGCGCGGAACGACCGTGATCCTCACCACCCACGATCTCGCCGACGTGGAGCGATTGTGCCGGCGTATCATCTTGATCGATCGCGGCACCATCATTTTTGATGGGGATCTCGAGCGAATCAAAGGCGAGTACGGACGCTTTCGCACCCTGGTCTTCCGCTTTGCGGAGCCGGTCGGCGCACCGTTCTTGAACGGGGCCGAGCTGGTCGAATCGGACGGCATCACCGCCCGCTTTCGCTTCGACCGCAACGCCCAGCGAGCCGACCTGCTGATTCGCCTCGCGAGCGAGACCTATCGGGTAGAGGATGTGAGTATCGAGGAGCCCGACCTCGAATCGATCATCCGGCGGATCTATGTCGAAGGATACGAGCGTCCGAACGTGGAGAGCCTCACATGATTTTTTCGAGCGGCACCAAGAAACCGAAGATTCATTCGAGCGCCTATGTGGCCCCGACCGCCGTGGTCAGCGGAGACGTGACCATCGAGGCGGGCTGCGCGATCCTTCACGGCGCGGTCGTTACGGCCGAAGGGGCACCGATCGCGATCGGGGCGGAGTGCGTCATCATGGAACAGGCCGTGGTGAAATCGAGCGGCGGCAGCGCGCTGAACTTTCCGGTTCGGATCGGCGAGCGCTGCATCGTCGGCCCACACGCCTACGTCGTCGGAGCCTCGATTTCCGCCGGATGCTTCATCGCGAGCGGCGCGCGGATCTTCAATGGTGCGCGAATCGGCGAGCGTTCCAGCGTCGCTCTGGGCGCGACCGTCCACATTTCAACCGTTGTGGCGCCGGGGACGCGCGTTCCGATGCAGCACATCGCGTACGGCGATCCGGCTCGGATCGTGAGCCCGGAGCACGCGGCGGAAGTTCACGAAGCTTTAAACTTTTTTGAGACGGTATTCAATCTGGAGGCCGGCGAGGACGTACGCGCACAAGCGGCCACGGCATACGCCCGGTTCTTGCGCAAGGCGCACGCGCAGGACGCACCGGTCGGCGATGGGACCCACACCACGAAAAGCTCGCCGCGGCGCAGCGCCGGCGACGAGCCGCCAAAGGCGCAGATTGCGGAAGTCGACGGCGTGGTCGATGCGATGATGCTCGAATTGCAAGAGATGGAGCACCGCCGCGCCGAGTCGCTCAAGAAAAAGCCGTCACGCTAAGGCTCGCTCGATGATCGCAGCCCGCCACTTCGAACCGTATGTCGAGTTCGCGAAAAAGGCCTTTGCTCGCGAGGCTACCTATCGCCTCGAGGTTCTCACCGAGGTGGGATCGCTCGTGCTGCGCGTGTATATTCTGCGCTCGCTCTGGACCGCGCTCTACGCGCAGAATATAGCGCCGATCGGGCTCCCGCTGCATGGGATGATCACCTATGCGACCGTCGCGCTCTTGATGTCGTTGATTTTGGAAGTCGACGGGACCCGCTTGATTCGCGAGAAGATTCGCGAGGGCACGATCGCCACCGATCTGATGAAACCGATCAGCCTCCCGACCTACTTCTTCAGCGACGGCGTCGGGCAGACGCTCCTCCACGCGCTCTTGGTCGTTCCTTCGCTCGCCTGCGCTCTGCTGCTCGTGCACATCGACGTCCCGCCGCCGGCGACGCTCGCCGTCTTCGCGCTCTCGTTTCTGCTCGGGTACTGCGTGAATTTCTTCATCAATTTTTTGATGAACACGATCGCTTTTTGGACGCTGGAGACCTTTGCGATTCAAATGATCGTGCGCTGGGTCTCCGACCTGCTCAGCGGGCAGATCATTCCGTTGACGTTCTTTCCCGGAGTGCTCGGACGGCTCGTGTTCGGGCTGCCGTTCGCGGCCGTCTATTCCACGCCGCTGCTGATTTACGTCGGCATCATTCCACGCACCGCGTGGATGCCCAGCCTTGGAATCCAATGCGCGTGGTTACTCGCCTTCGCCGGCCTGTCGCATCTCGTGTGGCGCGCGGCCTCACGACGTGTGGTCATCCAGGGCGGATGATCCTAGCATTGCGTCGACTCATCTTTGAAAGGGGCCCTGCGTGCAGCTAACCCACACCGGCTACAACCGCTTGATGCTGATCGTAGCCGGCCTAGGCGGATTGCTCTTCGGCATCGACGTTGGGGTCATCGCTGGAGCGCTGCCCTATCTGGCCGATACCTCCGGGTTTAGTGCCGAGCAGCTCTCGTTCATCGTCGCCGCGGTGCTGTTGGGGAGCGTCGTCGCGGTGCTCTTTGCGGGCGTCTTGGCAGATTGGATCGGGCGAAAGTACCTGATGGCCGCCAGCGGCTGCATGTTCGTCGTCAGCGTTCCGCTCATCGCCCTCTCGCACGACTACGGTACGCTCGTCTTCGGACGGCTACTGCAAGGAACCAGCGCTGGGCTGATCGGCGTCGTCGTGCCGCTCTATCTCGCCGAGTGCTTGCGCGCAAAAGACCGCGGTAAAGGCACCGGGATGTTTCAATGGATGCTCACGTTCGGATTCGTGGTGGCCGGGCTCATCACGGTGTATTTCAGTTATCGCCTGGGTTACGTTGCGCAAACGGGCGATGCGGCGGCGATCTTTGCGTTCAAAAACCACGCTTGGCGCAACACGTTCTGGGTTTCGCTACCGGCGGGCGTG
>DATKQG010000017.1 GCA_035532835.1 Candidatus Dormiibacterota bacterium | reverse complement strand
TACTTGAGGAACCAATTGGATATTTCAGGTCGCCCTGATCGACCCACGTTTGAATGTCGTCAGTCTTCAGCCAGCACATATCGCCCCGGTATTGCTGCTGATCTTTCGGAACAGCCTCAACGTAGATTGAAGTGTAATCTAGGTAGCCAATATCTTGCGACCCTGTAAATCGAACGGTCCAGCCATTCTGAAGCCAAATGCCGCCACTCGCGTTTAACTGGCGAAAGTTTGCGGATGCGGCTGCGCCTTGTCCCTCTGCTCCAACCGCCCCAGCAAACGAATTTGAATCCATCGCATCGGCGGCTTCGGCGCTTCCGGCACACGGAATTAGACCCGTGATCTTTGCTGTATGCCCGATGATTTCGGGACGACTGACAACGCAACCAGCGAAGATCATCAGGCAGGGTAGAGTCATAAATAAGGGCCTGGTAAAGCGCATCACACATATCCCCAATGACGAATGGCGTTGGCGTGTAATGGGCCACAACTCCCACGACCGCAACGATCTACCGCCATTATAGCAAACTGTCGAAGGGGCTCCTCGGGCTCTAGTTCACGGCTATAGGATGCTTGGCCTATTTCCTAAAACAGAATTGGCGCTCAGCCTAGAGTAAGAGCCCAGTGACGCGTTTTACCGCCAGGCACCGATCTGATGAAGATCGAAAACATCCGCATGAAATTGAGTCAAGAGCAGCATGGCAGATTAGTAGCGCGACTTGGGGAGTTCAATGCACTCGGCCCATGCCCGGGATGCGGGAACGAAAAACGTCAAGCTCCTCCGTACCTTGTGCGCCTTATCGCCCAAGATGCGCAATCGCAAATGGATTTTCAGGTGGGCTTAGCATGCGCTACGGTGGGATGTGGAGGCTGTGGTCTTATTAGTTTATACGATATCAAACAAATTGGCGTGGACCTAATTACCGAATGAGGCCAGCATTTCAGCCACGACAGACCGCTACATCGGGGTCAAAAGTTCATTGAGAGTTTCTTCCGTTTTTGCGCCTCTAAGTCCCCGAAGACTACGTGTCTTCTCCATAGTTTTGCCGAGGAAGTTGGACTGACAATGGTTTCTTCTCCGGCTGAGACGAACTCGAACCCACCATCTTGGCGAGATCGACTTTTAGTCTCTTTAGTAACTTGATGTTAGTCGAACGGTCCTTTTCCGATTCCATGATTTTTCGTTCCGTGAGCGTAATTCTCCGACGAAGGCTTCGGATCGTTGCATCACGATCTGTCATCTCAACATGGCCCGATTGCTTCCGCTGGTTTGGCCACATTAGTTTGTATTTTCCGTGCCGCCTGCGCCGCCTGTGATCCGGCCCCGGACGCTCCTCAGGACTTCCACCGAGGTCCAACCATGTTCGACGATACAAGGGATAAATTGTGCGCTTCAGGCGCTTCTGCTCCGCCTTACTAAACTCTTCACCAGCATTTGGTCGTATTTTCAAAGCGCCCACAACAAAACGCATTACCTCTGGCGCTGGCCTGGCGTGCATCTTGACCGGGGCTTCGGAAGAAAGCAGGTGCATATGACAAAATTGGACGAGCACTTTACGTAGCGCAATATCGTCAATCTGGAAAGCATCCATCCTTCTCTCCTAGTACGCTAACGCAACCAGTGAACGATAGCGATTTTGAGACGGCGATCTTCTTTGCGAAGCCTGGTGTTTTCCGTCTAGCGCCTGTCTAACGGACCAGCCCGATTTAGGCACTACAGGTTGGGACGGAACGGGAAATTACTACCCCTATTTAAGCACTAAATAAGGGCCTCCAGCACTAGATGGGATACGTCAACATCCCTGGTCGGGGATTTGAAGACCGTGCGAGCCACCAGACCCGTACGCTCCCATGTGCCGTGATGGAGCAACCCGCGCCGTGAAGCGCGGGTTGCTGAATGTTTTTACGGGCGGATGTAATCGAAGCCGTGCTGTTCGAGTTGCATGATGCGTACGACGCCGGCGGGCACCATAACGGCCTGGGGAACCAGGACCGGCGCTTTGCCGAGCGCTTTCGTGAATGCTTCGTACGTGTTATGGCAGGCGTCGAATTCCACGCCTTCGGCATCGAGCGATGCGATGTACTGCGCGACGGGGCTCTTGTCGAACAGGATCTTCAGCCCCGGCCCGTATGCGACAACGACGACCTGCACTTGCTCGGGCCCGAAATAATCGAGCAGATTCTTCGCATTGTTCAGCGTCAGCGTCCACACGGCCGGCGAATCTTGGCTCACCTGAATGACGACATGCGCTTTCGCAAACGGATGGCTATGCGTAAACGTCGGGTTATTGAAATCGAACGGCGCCAGGGTCGGCGTGGCGGCGCGAGCGCTGGGCGTCATGCCCAATGCGAGCCCTAGTAAAAGGCCCACGGCCGCAAGTATCCGTTTGTTCATCGTACTCAATTCCTCTGCTATGTAGCGCAACGATATGGCTGGAAATCCCAGGATAGCTTGTTAGCTGCCTCACAGCCATCCTGCAATAGACTTGATGCGAACGCCCAAATCAGCGCTGCGGCCGGCCTGAGAAGACGCGAAGGCGCAACGCTCCGTTGCTGCAATTTACGCGGCGCGTAATCGGGCGCTCGCGCGTTCCAAATATAGCGTGCGCGAGCGCGGGCACGAACCCAGGGTCCGGGCAAGCACAGCGGCCTTTCCGGTGAAGATGTGGGGGCCTTGCGTCCGCTCGCGTCGCGATTATGCCGATACCTATAGGGCGATGACTTCGACGAAAGAGGGCCGCCAGGCCGAGGCCGAGCTGCTCCAACGCCTGCTCTCGATCACGCACGACATTCTTGCCGCGCAGGAGATCGGTCCGGCGCTCGAGCAGATCGCGCGCGCCGTTTCGGAGCTGTTCGGGTTCACCTACGTCACCATCGTCGCCGCCGATGCCCCGGGCGAAGATCTGTTTCGCCGCGTCCTCCACGGGTTTCCCGAAGAGATCGTCCGCACGCGCCTGGGCGAGCGCATCGTCCGCGAGGACATTTTGGGCTTCCTCGAGCCACAATCCCAAGTGCTTCCCAACTGCTACTACACCCCGGCCGAGCACGAGACGTTCTGGGCCAGAAGCATCTATACGGGATATCGTCCGCTCGATGAATTACGGAGTGCCCCCGGGGCCTGGCACGAACGCGACACGCTTGCTCTGGTGCTGCCGGACCACGACGGCCAGATGCTGGGCTACCTCTCCGCCGATGCCCCTACGGACGGCAAGGTGCCCTCTCGCGAGACCCTGCGCAAAATGCAGCTCTTCGTCAACTTGGTCGGGCTCGCGCTCGCGAACACGCGCGCCCATCAGGCCGAGATCGAACGCCGCCGTATCCTCGAAGAGAACGCCCGCGTTCAAAACGAGTTCTTCAGCATGATCTCGCACGAAGTACGCTCGCCGTTAGCCGCCATCCGGGGCGCGAGCGCCCTCTTCGAAACGCACTTTGAATCGCGGGGCGCCGAGCGACGCCAGGAGGCGTGCTTTCAAGCTCCACGATGCGGCTCTCGTCCATTTTCGAGGACTTCTTGCTGCTTTCGCGGATGGAGGCGGGGCATCTCTCCCTGCGGGTCGAGCCGGTCGATCCGGTCCCGATTCTCGAGGAATCGATGGCGCGGATTCGTAGCGAGCACCCGGAGCGCACTTTTCATGCGGCCTATCTGGAGCCCGTCCCGGCGATGTTGGCGGACGTTGGGCGAACCGTGCAGATTCTCACCAACCTGCTCAAAAACGCCGTGAAGTACAGCTATCCCGATAGCCCCATCCACATCGACGTGCACGGCTCCGAGGATCGGGTGACGATCGCGGTGGTCAACGAAGGGCCCGGGATCGCCGAAGAGGACCGAAGCAAGCTCTTTACTCGGTTTGGCCACCTTGCTTTGGACGATGGCTCGATCGGGCTAGGCCTCTACATTTGCCGGGAACTCGTCACCAAAATGGGCGGCCAAATCGGCTTCGAAAGCGAGCCGGAGCGGCTCACGAGCTTCTGGTTTACGCTCCCGCGTGCCTAGCGGGCGCGCTAGGCGGTAGCGCAAAAGGCGTATTCTGTGGTAGAACTTCCCTCGTGAAGACCCGTCCTGATATCCGCAACGTCGCAATCATCGCCCACGTCGACCACGGCAAAACCACGCTCGTCGATGCCATGCTCAAACAGAGCGGCGTCTTCCGCGAGGGCCAGCATGTGGCGACCCGCGTGATGGACTCCAACCCGCTCGAAAAAGAGCGCGGCATTACCATTCTTGCCAAAAACACGGCGATTCGCCACGGCGACGTCAAGTTCAACATCGTCGATACGCCCGGCCACGCCGATTTCGGTGGCGAAGTCGAGCGCGTGCTGCAGATGGTGCAGGGCGTGTTCCTGCTCGTCGATGCGGCCGAAGGCGTGATGCCGCAGACGCGCTTCGTGCTGCGCAAGGCGCTCGAACTCGATCTCAAAGTCTTGGTCGCGATCAACAAAATCGACCGCAAGGATGCGCGCCCCACCGAGATCGTCAACGAGGTCTTCGACCTCTTTATCGAACTCGGCGCAAGCGACGAGCAAGCCGATTTCCCGGTCGTCTTCACCAACGGGCGCATGGGCATCGCAAAGCGCACGCTCGAAGATCCGAGCGAGAATCTCGAGCCGCTCTTCGAAACGATCGCCAATCACGTTCCCGAAGCCCCGGCCGAAGATGGGCCGTTCCAGCTGCTCATCTCCGCAATCGATCACAACAAATTCGTCGGACGCATCGGCATCGGGCGCATCTTCCGCGGCAGCACGCGCGTGAACGCGCCGATCGCCAAAGTCGGACGCGACGGCAAAGTCGAAATGGGCCTCCGCCTCACCAAGATGCTCACCTTCCAAGGGCTCGAACGTATCGAAGTCGAGGAAGCCGCCGCCGGCGATATCATCTGCGTCTCAGGCATCGAAGATTTGAACATCGGCGATACTATCGCCGACGCCGGCGCCCCCGAGGGCATTCACGCCGTCGCGGTCGACGAGCCTACGGTCTCGATGTTCTTCTCGGTCAACAACTCGCCGTTCGCAGGCCAAGAGGGCAAGTTCCTCACCTCGCGACAGATTCGCGACCGCTTGATGCGCGAACTCGAATCCAACGTCGCACTGCGCGTTGAAGATACCGAATCGGCCGACACGTTCGAAGTGCGCGGCCGCGGCGAACTCCATCTCTCGATCCTCATCGAAACGATGCGTCGCGAAGGCTACGAAATCGCCGTCTCCAAACCGCAAGTCATCATCATGGAACGCGACGGCAAGCGCTGGGAACCGGTCGAGTACGTCGTGGTCGACGTGCAAGAAGACTACGCCGGCGCCGTTATCGAAGCGCTCGGCAAGCGCAAGGCGATCATGTCCAACATGATCAACGTCGGCGATTCGCGTCGCCTCGAATACACGATGCCGACCCGCGCCATCTTCGGCCTGCGCGGCGAACTGCTGACGCTCACACGCGGCACCGCCGTGATGTCGCACACCTACTACGATCACCAAGAGTGGCAAGGCGAACTCCCCGGCCGCAACGTCGGCGCTCTCGTCGCCAGCGACACCGGCACGATTACCGCCTACGCACTCGCCGGCGTCGAACAGCGCGGCCGCTTCTTCGTCGGCCCCGGCGCCGAAGCGTACGAAGGCATGATCGTCGGCAAAGCCAACGACGATAAGGACATCGCGCTCAACGTCGTCAAAGCCAAGAAGCTCACCAACATGCGCGCCTCCGGTTCGGACGACACCGTGCGTCTCGCGCCGCCCGAGGAACTCTCGCTCGAACGCGCGATCGAATTCATCGAAGATGACGAGCTCGTCGAGGTAACACCGAAGACGATCCGCATTCGCAAGCGCATCCTGGATGAGAGCGAGCGCCTCAAGGCGCGCCGCCGCGAAAAGACGGCGACGTAGCGAGCTTAGGCAGCGGAAAAGCCGCGGTAGGGGCTAGATCGGGAGACGCCAAAAAATTTCATCCGTGAAATTTTTTAGCTCGAGCATTTTTTCGACAGAACAAGTTTTGAAATGGCCCTCCGGGCCAGGTCGAAAAAACTGCACGCTCCCAATCTAGCCCCTACCGCGGCTTTTCCGCTGCCTATAGGTTCTAGCGGGTCGCTACAACGCGCTTGCGCGGAGTGTCGATTGCACCGCGTTCGGTTCTTACCGGTGGTGTTGCAAGCGCTTCGTGGTGCTCTCGGCTGCGGGCGAGCAAGAACGGTAGCGCGGTGGCGCACATGGTGGCGAGCGCGAAGAATTTCGTGGCTTGGGCAGCCGAGATGTTTGCGGCTTGCGCTGCGACCAGCCCCTCCAACGTGCCGAGTGCGTGCGGGCCGTGCGCCGCGAGAAACTGCTGCACCGATGCGCGTCCGAGCGAAACCGATCCGGCGAGCGCGTTCTGTGCGATGGCGAAGCCGCGATCGAGGAGCGTTGCAGCATATGCCGATCCCACCGAGGCGCCGATTTGTTGGGCGAGTCGCGTCAGCGCGAGCGCTGCTGGAATCGTTGATGGGACGACGGCTTTGAAGAGTACGACGTTGAGCGGTACGAACACGAAGGCGAAGCCGACCCCGCTGAGCATCTGCGTGAGGACGAACGTTAGGAATGAGGAGTTGGTCGTCATCTGATAGGTCTGCAGCCATGTGGCGAGCCCGGCGACGAAGATGCCTGCGGCAGCGACGGCGCGCAGATCGATTCGCGGTTGGGAAACAACCCACGTGGTAATCGGATAGAGTATCGCGATCGTGCCGGCTCGCACCATCAGCAACATGCCGGCGAGCGTCGTGGTAAAGCCGAGCGACTCTTGCGTGTACTGCGGCTGGATGAACACCAATCCGAAGATCGCGCCGCCGACGGCAAAATTGATGACGGCGAGCGCCCATACGGAGCGTTGGCCGAATACGCGCAGCGCGACGCCGGGGTTTTTCGCGCCGTAGAGTTCCCAGAGCGTGAAGGCGAGCAGCGCTAGGAACGAGAGGGCCGCAAGCATCACGATATTGCTATCGCTAAACCAGCCGTCGCGTTCGCCTTCGTCAAGGACGTACTGCAATGCGCCTAGGCCGACCGCGAGTAGTCCGACGCCGAAGAAGTCGAACGACATCCGTCGCGGGCGCTCCGGGTCGCGCACGAATAGCATCACCAAGATCGTTGCCGCGATGCCCGGCAGCACGTTGATGAAGAACACCCAGCGCCACGAGGCTTGATCGGTCAGCAATCCACCGAGGGTTGGGCCGATCGTGGGGCCGATGACGACGGCGAGCGCGAACAGCGATTGGCTCTTGCCGAGCAGATTTGGTGGGAACGTGTCGCGGATGATCTGTTGCGCCGGCACCATTAATCCGCCGCCGAACGCACCTTGAATGAATCGTAGCGCGATCTCGGTCGTCGTGTCGTTAGCGAGGCCGCACAATACGGAAACCACCGTGAATCCCGCGATCGAAAGCGCGAAATAGTTACGCCGTCCGAGCAACGTGATAAACCACGGTGAGAGCGGGATCACGATGACGTTCGCAATGATGTAGGCGGTGACGAACCACGCGCCTTGATCGGTCGTAGCGCCGAGCGATCCGTCGATGGTGGGGAGAGCCACGTTCACGATCGTGGTGTCCGCGAGTTGCATGAGCGCGGCGAGCATGACGGCAGTCACGACGGCAGCACGGCGTGCGCCGTATTCAACGACGTTGGACATTGGGAGCCTTCCGGTGGTGCGGGCTAAGCTAGGGCAAAGACTGGTTGGTCGAGCAAGTCGGCATTTTCGAGCGCGATCTGCTCGAAAAACGCTTGGGCCTCACGTTCGGGCGCGCTGTATTCCATCACCGATGCGATGCTGGAGCCGTGGGCGGCGAGTTGGGCGCAGGCGCGCACGAAGTCGCTCCACGCCGAATGGTCGCCCTCGAGGAGCGCGGCCTCGTAGGCACGGGATACCCTTCGGGCTTCTTGTTGAAGGGAGGCGGAGATGCGCCCAAGGGCCTGCGCCTGCCGGGCGAGCGCGGCGTAGGCCGCGCGGGCGTCGGGGGTGAGACCGCGGCTGGACGTCTCCCGGTCGTCCATAGTACAATACATCTTGTACTGGATAATAGTACAATGGTTATTGTACTGTCAAGCGCTCCGCACAAAAAGATATGACGAACGAACAGCCGACTCGCACCTACTGGTTCCCCGAACGGGAAGACATCACGATCTACGGCGTATTGGCCGCCTTGAGCGACCCGACGCGCCTCGAGTTAGTGCGCCAGTTGGCGATCGGCGGCGAACGATGCCCCTATGAATTCTGCGACGTCACGAGCAAGCAGAATCTCTCGCACCATCTCAAAGTGCTGCGCGAAGCCGGGCTCATCACCGCTCGCTACGAAGGGCGCAAGAAGTATCTCTCCCTGCGCCGCGAGCTGATCGATGATATGTTCCCGGGCCTGCTCGCCGGGCTGCTCACGGCCGTCGAAGCGCTACCGCAAACGTAGCGCGCCGGCCGCATCCGCTATGCCATCGCCGAAACCGGCGCGGCCGAGCGGAACGTCAGCTCGCCGGTGACGTCGTTGACGCCTACCTCCACCGTGTCGCCGTCGGCGATATCGCCGGAGAGGATGCGGCGCCCGAGCGGGGTTTCCAGCTCCTTTTGAATCGTACGCTTGAGTGGGCGCGCGCCGTAGTGTGGATCGAAGCCCGCTTTCACCAGATGCACTTTCGCCGCTTGGTCGAGGACGAGCGTGATGCGCCGTTCGGCCAGCCGCGCGCGTAAACGCTGCAACTGGATCTCGACGATCTCCCCGAGCTGGTCTTCGGTCAGCGCGTGGAAGACGATGATTTCATCGACGCGATTGAGGAATTCGGGGCGGAAATGTGCGCGGAGTTCTTCCATCACGGTCGCACGCATCAGCGCCTCGTCGGCTCCGCCGGATTCGCCCTTGTAATCGAGAATGCGGTGGCTGCCGATGTTCGAGGTCATGATCACGATCGTGTTGCGGAAGTCGACCGTGTGGCCTTGCCCGTCGGTCAAGCGACCGTCGTCGAGAATTTGCAGAAAGACGTTGAAGACATCCGGGTGCGCCTTCTCGATTTCGTCGAAGAGGATGACCGAATACGGCCGGCGCCGCACCGCTTCGGTGAGCTGGCCGCCCTCGTCGTAGCCGACGTATCCGGGAGGGGCACCGAGCAGGCGCGCGACGGTGTGCTTCTCCTGATACTCGGACATATCGATACGAATCAACGCGCGTTCGTCGTCGAAAAGATACTCGGCTAGCGCGCGCGCCAGCTCCGTCTTGCCGACGCCGGTGGGGCCGAGAAAAATAAACGAGCCGATCGGACGATTGGGGTCGGCCAAGCCCGAGCGCGAACGCAGCACGGCTTCGGCGACCGAATCGACGGCCTGGTTCTGGCCGATGACGCGTTTGTGCAGCTCTTCATCGAGATGCAGCAACTTCTGCTTCTCGCCTTCGAGGAGTTTGGAGAGCGGCACGCCGGTCCAGCGCGAGATCACCTCGGCGATGTCTTCTTCGTCCACCTCTTCCTTGGAGAGACGGCCCTTCCCATTGTTGGAATACGCGGCGTCCTCTTCGGCTTTGAGCTGTTTTTCGAGCTGGGGCAGAGCGCCGTACTGCAGCTCGGAGGCGCGGCCGTAATCGGCTTGGCGCGTGGCCTGTTCGATCTGCACCTTCGTTTGCTCGATGCGATCGCGCAAGCCTTGCAGCTTGGTCGCGGCGTTCTTTTCGGTATCCCACTGCAGGCGCAATCCGGTCTGTTGCTCGCGCAGGCCCGCGAGTTCGCGTTCCAGTACGGCGAGGCGCTCGCGGCTGGCGCGGTCATCCTCTTTACGCAGCGCTTCGCGCTCGATTTCGAGTTGCATGACGCGGCGCGAGATTTCGTCCAATTCTTGCGGCATCGAATCGATTTCGGTGCGCAGCTTGGCGCCGGCTTCATCGATAAGATCGATGGCCTTATCGGGCAAAAAGCGATCGGTAATATAGCGATTGCTCATGGTCGCGGCAGCCACCAGCGCGCCGTCCTTGATCCGAACGCCGTGGTGCGCTTCGTAGCGCTCTTTGAGGCCGCGTAGGATGGAAATGGTATCTTCAACGCTGGGTTGGTCGACCACGATCGGCTGAAAGCGCCGTTCGAGAGCCGCATCTTTTTCGATGTACTTGCGGTATTCGTCAAGCGTCGTCGCGCCGATCATGTGCAATTCGCCGCGCGCCAACATCGGTTTGAGGAGATTGCTCGCATCCATCGCGCCATCGGCCTTACCCGCGCCGACAACGGTATGCAGCTCGTCGAGGAAGAGGACGATCTGCCCTTCGCTATTGGAGACGTCTTTCAACACGGCTTTGAGGCGCTCTTCAAATTCGCCGCGATACTTCGCACCGGCAATCAGCGCTCCCATATCGAGCGAGACCACGCGTTTGTTTTTCAAGCCCTCCGGCACGTCGCCGCGAACGATGCGCTGCGCGAGGCCTTCGACGATCGCGGTTTTACCGACACCGGGATCGCCGATGAGGACGGGATTGTTTTTCGTGCGGCGCGAGAGCACTTGCACGATGCGACGAATTTCGTCGTCGCGCCCGATCACCGGATCGAGCTTGCCGCGCTCGGCTTCGAGCGTGAGATCGCGCCCGTAACGCTCGAGCGATTTATACGTGCCTTCGGGATCTTTGGTGGTGACGCGCTGGTTGCCGCGGACGTCGCGCAAGGCTTGCAGCAACTTGTCGCGCGTGATGCCGCCTTCGCGGAAGAGTTGGCCGACCGCGCCGGATGCCTGCGACATCGCGAGCAACACGTGTTCGACCGACGTGTAGTCGTCTTGCAGCGCTTGGGCCTCGGTCTCTGCCGTAGCCATCACCCGCCCAAGCTCCGGCGAAAGGGTCACTTGGGCCGAATCGGCGTTACTGCCGGAGAGCCGCGGCAGCTTGCCGATCGCGGCGTCGGCGGCGCGTGCGACCGCCTTCGGGTCGGCGCCGGCCTTGGCGAGGATGTCCGGCGCGATGCCGCGCTCCTGCTCGAGCAGGGCGGCGAGCATGTGCTCGGGGGTCGTCTGGGTGTTGTGTTCGTGCAAGGCGCGGGTATACGCACCGTTGAGCGCATCCGAAACGCGCTCGGTCATCTTTTCTACGTTCATGGTTACTTAATTCTACTGCTATTTTGGAGAAAAAGTTGCAGGCCCACCCTGCCAAGGCAAGACCTGGGGGCTTGACTTAACAGGCAATATATTGTAGGTTGCTTATATATCATAAGCTATAGGAGCAGCTCTGCCTGATGTCCACATTCAATCTCGACCCCAGCCACTCCAGCATCGAATTCACCGTTCGCCATATGGTCTTCTCGAAGGTTCGCGGCTCGTTTACCGCCTTCACCGTCGATCTCGATATCGACGATGCGACCAACCTTCCGACCTCGATCAAGGCCTCGATCGACGCTTCCTCGGTCTCGACCAACGTCGCCGACCGCGACGCGCATTTGAAGTCACCCGACTTCTTGGATGCGGCGCAGTTCCCGACGCTGACGTTCGCAAGCACCTCGGTCACGGGCACCGCGGACGCGATGACGATCGCCGGAAATCTGACGATTCACGGCGTCACGAAGCCGGTCTCGCTCTCGGCAGCCTTCGATGGACGCGGTAAGGACCCGTGGGGCAACGATCGCATCGCCTACAGCGCGAATGCGAAAATCAACCGCAAGGATTTCGGTTTAACCTGGAACCAGGCACTCGAAGCGGGCGGCGTGCTCGTCGGCGAGGATATCGAGATCGCGCTCTCCATCCAAGCCGTCCGCGCAGGCCAACCCGCCCTGGCTTAATCCCCGCCCCTAGCGGGCCCCAGCGATCCGTTTGAAGCCGGCACCGATCGCCGCGTACGCGCGGGCGATCGATGCCGCTTCTTGCTGTTGGGCTTGGTTCGGGCCTTGGTACGAACTGCTCAAGCGCGAGAGCAAGTCCAGAACGCGCTCGCGCAGTTGTGCCGGCCCCTCAAGGTCCTCGATGTTCTTCGGGTCGAGCGTCAGTCGGTGGCGGAACGCGAGGAGCCCCGCCGCTTCCTGGCCGCGCGCGTGCTTTAAGCGCGCATCGATCGAATTGAGCATCGCATCGATCCCGCTCAACTCGCTATTGAGTTGCGAGACCGCCGCGTAATGCTCTTGGTAGGGAACCGGCGACGTGCCGGTCCGCGGATCGGGCTTCACGACGACCGGTTGCGTCGTCGTCTTTCCGTCGACGGTGAGGCGCACGGTATACGTTCCCGGCACCACGCGTGCTCCGGCGTTGGGGGAGGGTTGATTCGCAAGGAACGTGCCCTTCCACGGGGTCGGAGCGTCCTCGTTCAGGTCCCACGACGTCCGGTTCATCCCGACGTGCATCGGTACGTCCTTACCCGTGAGATGACGCACGACGCGTCCGTTTGCATCGACGATATCGATGGCCGCGTGCTTGGGAGCGCGCGCGAGATAGTACGTGATCAAGGCGCCGTACGGAGTATTGGTTCCGATGAAATCGTTACTCGGCAGCGGCGGCTTGGTGAACGTATGGATCGGCGAAGCCGTCCAGGTGAGATAGGTTGGGCGAGGAGCGAAGAGCGTCATCGCCGTCGTCCGCGCTTTGGCCCACTCTTGGAGCGGGCGCAGGTCGTCGAAGATCCAGACACCGCGACCGTGCGACGCCACCAATAAGTCGTCCGCATCGGGCTGAATCTCGAGGTCGTAGATGGCGGTGGCAGGCATATTCAACCGCATCGAGTGCCAATGGCCACCGCGATCGAATGAAACGAACACGCCGCGCTGCGTACCGGCGTAGAGCAGGTTCGGGTCGACCGGGTCTTCGCGTATGCTCCGCACGAAGAAGTCGGGCGGCAAATTACCCGCAATCGATTTCCAGGTTTTGCCGTAATCGTCGGTGAGGAAAATATACGGATGGTCGTCGCCGCTCATATGGCGATCGACCGCGATATAGGCCGTCCCCGCCGAATAGTGGCCCGGCTCGATCGTCGGCACGCGCCCGAACGACGGCATCGCCGCGGGCGTGACGTTCGTCCAGTGCGCCCCGCCGTCGCGCGTGAGCTGCACGACGCCGTCGTCGGTGCTCACCCACATCAGTCCGTCGGCGAGTTTCGAGACGCCGATGTCGAGGATGGTATCCGAGGTTTCGGCACCCGATTCGTCGCGCGTTATCGGGCCGCCGGTGTGCCGCTGGTGCGACTTGTCGTTGCGCGTGAGATCGGGACTGATCGCCGTCCAGGTTTGGCCGTGGTCGGCGCTCTCGAAGACGACGTTCCCGCCGACGAGCGCCTTGCCGTCGTTGGTAAACGTGATCGGTGATTCCCAATTGAAGCGATACTTCAAAGCCGATGCGGCCTCATCGCCGTTGATCTCCGCATCGGGAGAGACTTCGCGCGCATCCAGCGTGCGAACGTCGCTCAAGAAGACCTGCCCGGTATCGGACGCCGTCGAAGTGGACCAGACGAGGTTCGGATCTTTCGGGTCGTATACGGCCCACATGCCGTCACCCGGTGCAATCGTGTACCAATCGCGATTGAGCACGCCGACACCGTTGGTGGAACTCGACGGTCCGCACCACGTATTATCGTCCTGCAAACCGAAGCACACGTTGTAATACGGCAACGTGTGATCGAAGCCGATGCGGTATGGCTGCGCGAAGGGCAGATCGTACGGTTGCCACACGCTTTGCATGCTGTCGTTGGACATCACCACCGCTTCGTCGCTCGCGATCGCCACGCGTCGCCCATCGTGCGACCACCACACGAAATGATAATCCCAGCCGGCCGCGAGCGAAACGGGCTTGAACGTTTTGCCGCCGTCGGTCGTCATCGACAGAACGAGCGAGACGTTGATGAGCCGGTTCGGGTCGGCCGGGTCGACGTAGATGCGATTGAAGTAAAACGGACGCGCGCCCAGCAACGGATTGTGCGGCATCGCCTTCCAGGTGACGCCTTCGTTATCCGATCGCCAGAGTTCGCCGTGTTTGGCTTGGATGATCGCATAGACGCGGTTCGAGGTGCCTGCAGCGAGGCCGATGCGGCCGATAACGCCGCCCGGCAATCCATGGCCGGTCAGTTTCTGCCACGTCGCACCGTTATCGGTCGAGCGATAGATCGCATCGAGCGGTCCGCCGCTGCTCATGTGCCACGACGAGCGGCGGAACTGCCAGATACCGGCAAAAAGCGTTGAAGGATGGTCCGGCGAGCGCACGAGATCCGACGCTCCGCTCGAAGGCCCGACATACAGCGTATGCGCCCAATGCGCGCCGGCATCGTGCGTGACGTACACGCCGCGGGAATGGCTGTCGGCAAAAGGGTTGCCGAGAACGCCTACCGCTACCGTGCGCGTGTCGCGCGGGTCGATCGAGATACGCGCGATCCGTTGCGACGACGCGAGGCCCGCATGGTGCCACGTCTTTCCGCCGTCGGTCGAATGCCAGAGCCCGTCACCGCTCTCGGACGTGTTGCGCGGATAGGCCTCACCCGTGCCGACCCAGACATCGTTCGCATTTTTCGGCGAGACCGCGATCGCACCGATCGGCGCAACCGGCTGCCGGTCGAACACCGGACGCCACGACACGCCGCCGTCCGTCGATTTGAAGACGCCGCCGCCGGCACCTCCGGCATAATACACCATCGGGTCGGTGTCGCTGCCTGCGATTGCCGTCGCGCGACCGCCCGCAATTGCGGGGCCGATCGCTCGATAGTGCAACGCTGCAAATGCAGCCGAATCCGTATCCGCGCTGGCGGTGGTCAGAGTACACAGCGGCAAAACCAACGCGGTCATGCCAAGGAGGGCAACGCGTAAACCGTTCATATGCGGAGCATACGGGCAAAGCGCGCAAAACCTTTGTTCGCGGCGGGCCGGAGCTGCGCGTTGCCGAACGGTGCCACAGTATGGACATAGTCACGGGATCGATTCGCGCCTATTACCTCTTCGACGTCGCCGACACCATCGACTTAGCCACCCTGCGCACGATCGAAGGCGAGGGCCTCGCCCCCGCCGACATTCCCCTGCGTCCGCACGCGTCGAGCGCATACCTAAGGCTCGAAGTTCCACCGCTCGTCGCGCGGCTGCCCGATGCGGAGCTCGGCGATCTGCGCTGCAGCGTACGCGTGAAGCTATTCGACTACGGCGTAATCTCACTGCGCCTTTCGTTCGACGCGAGCGGGGACTGGGAGCGCATGGCCGCGCTCTCCGAGCGCCTGCGCAACGACGATGTCGTCGCAGCCTACGCGCAGCGCATCACCACCCGCATTTGCGAGGAACTCGGCGAAGCGCTCGACGATCCGCACGACATCCTCATGGAAGACTACCAAGTGATCGACATCGAGCGTTGCGCCCCGCCGATCGATGCACAGACGCTCCTCGCCCAGCATCCGGCCCGACTGGCGAATCTGTTGCTCGGAGAACGCTCGGAGCTCGCTCGCGCCGAAATCGACGAGACCTTACGCGTGCGGTTTTCGTACTTTGCCGACGATCTCACCATCGTCCAATGGGACACGGCCTTCGTCTTCGACCGGCGCGAAAGCAGCGATGCGATCCAAGACATCCTCGAGTTCGCCAACTCGCAGTTGCTCGAGTTGCGCACCTACGACGCCCAACTCGATCGCGAACTCGACGTCATCTACAAGCTTCAGCCCGGCGGCGTCGGGAGTTCCATGCTCGGACGCCGCGAAGCCGACCAAGCCGCGCGGCTGCGCTACACGATCGTCGACGTCCTAGAGATCATCGATCGCTCCAGCAACGCGCTTAAGATCGTCGGCGATGCCTACTACGCGCGCATCTATCGCGCGGCGGCCGCGCGCCTGGGCCTGGCCGACTGGCAGAAGCAGATCGATACCAAGCTCGCGAGCGTCGAAGACATGTATCGCTTCTTCATCGATCAATCGCGCGGCCGCCGGGACGCGTTCCTCGAAACGATCGTCATCGTGCTGATTGCGCTGGAGTTGATTGTCGGCGTCGCGACGCTGCTGAAGCACTAGGGGCTTGCTGCGTCCTCGCCCTCGCTGCGCGTTGAAGGGCTAGCAGTGTTTGGGGAACCGTTCGTCAGCGCGCATCCTGCGCGCTTCCTACTCGTGCGTTTTTGCACAACATTCAAAGGAAGTCGACATCCTGTCGATTGTGCAAAAATCACACGTTCCCCAAACACTGCTAGCCCTTCAACGCGCAGCGAGGGCATCGTCGATTCGTGCTAGATAGCGTTGCTTCAGTGCGTCGTCGATGAATGAGGCTTCGAAGGAGTTGCGGGCGAGGGTTACGATTTCGTCCTGCGTTAAGGTTAGCGCCGCGATCGTTTGCGTGAAGTTCGCGTCGATATATCCGCCGAAATATGCGGGGTCGTCGGAGTTGATCGTTGCGACCAATCCCGCATCGAGCATGCGTTTGAGCGGGTGGCCGGCGAGAGCGGGTACGACGTGCAGCTTGACGTTCGAGAGCGGGCAGACGGTGAGCGGAATCCGCTGCCGGCGCAATCGTTCCACCAGCGCCGGGTCTTCCATGCTGCGCACGCCGTGGTCCACGCGCGAGACTTTGAGCAGATCGAGCGCCTCCCATACGTAGGCGGGCGGGCCTTCTTCGCCGGCGTGCGCGACCGTCAGAAAACCCTCGGCGCGAGCGCGGTCGAAGACCGTTTGGAACTTCGAGGGCGGGTTGCCGAGCTCGGCGGAGTCCAGCCCGACGGCAACGATGCGGTCGCGATAGGGTAGCGCGGCTTCGAGCGTCGCCATCGCCGATTGGGCGGACCGGTCGCGCAAGAAACACATGATGAGGTGCGCGGTCATGCCTAGGTCGCGTCGCGCGTCGTGTAGGGCGCGCGTCAGGCCGTCGATCGCGGTTTCGAATGCGATGCCGCGATCGGTGTGCGCTTGCGGGTCGAAGAAGAGTTCGGCGTGGACGATGCCTTGGCTCGACGCGCGTTTCAAGTATGCGGTCGCCAGATCGTAGTAATCGTTCTCCGTGCGCAGCACGTTCATGCCGGCGTAATAGACGTTGAGAAACGATTGCAGATCCGTAAAGTTGTAGGCTTCGCGCAACGCTTCGACGCCGGCGTACGGAACGGCGATGCCGTTGCGGGCCGCTATCGCGAAAATGAGTTCGGGTTCGAACGTGCCTTCGATGTGGACGTGCAGTTCGGCTTTGGGTAAATGCGCGATATCGATCACGCGGTGTGGTTATACGGCCGTCGGAGTCTCGCCTTTTCGGCGTAGCGTGCGGTAATCGCCGTTGCGGATCGTAATGCCGTGGCCGTCGAACCATTCGAGTAGCGGGACCGCATATTTGCGCGACGTTCCGATCGCGTCGCGAAATTCTGCCATCGTCATGCGGCCGTGCTCGTTGATGCAGGCCGCGATGCGCTGGTGGATCGTGGCGATTTGCGAGCCTCGGTAGAGATCGTCGCCGACCTTGACGAGCGCACCTCGCGCGAGCAACGTTTCGTATGCTTTTGCGACGCCCGGGACGCTCGATGATTTTAGGGCCGTTGCTAGGGTGTCGTAGGGACCGGGGACTAGCGGGCGTTCGGGATCGATCGCGACGGCGCGGTCGAAAAAGGCTTTTTGCGCGTCGGTGAGCGACGGCTGGTGGCCGATCGTCGCGTAATATCCGGCGCGTTTGGCAATGCGTCCGTCTTCTGCGAACGCTGCCAGCGTGCGCACGAGGAGCGACTCCGGGATATCGAGTTCGCGCGATAGGGCGAGCGAAGTTAAGCCGAGCGCCCACGGCTCCTCCGCTTCTCCCCTGGCCAGGCGCTCCAGCACGCGGCTCAAGATCTCGCGGGCGGCCGTCGCGTCGATGAACGCGTTCGGACGCTCGATCCGCAAGAGTTCGCCGCGTTGGGCGAGCGCTTCCAGCGCCGGGGCGGCGATCTCTTCGCGCAGATTGGCCAAAAACGCGATCTGTCCGATCTCCGAAGGCGCGAAGCCGCGCCCGCGCAAGATCGTCAACAACATATTCTCGATGGCGTTCGGAGCCTCGGCGGTCGTTGTGGCGACGCCGGCACCCTCCACTTCGCCGCCGCCGAGCAGCGTTTTCGGCGACGGGCGGCGCACGACGAAGCGCACGCCGGGAAAGGCGAGTGCGGGCTCGCGCAAATGCAGTTGCGCGGTGACCTCGCTCGCATCGTGCGGCGGGCCTTCGAAGACGAGCGTTCCCATGATCTCCGCGGCGCCGATGTACGCGCGCACGGGCATGCGGCGGCGCATCAATGCTAGTGCGGATTCCAGCGGACGAAAACGAACGGAGAAACTCGATTGCGAGGCAAAATCCGGGCTTGCGACGACGTCGCCGCGCGCGAGCTCGGCCGTTTCGATCCCGGGAAGATTGAGTGCGACGCGCATGCCGCCGGTGGCGCGTTCGCGCGGGTGGCCGAATACGTGGAGGCCGCGCACCCGCATCTGCTTGCCGCGCGGTTCGATCGCGACGAGGTCTCCGGGGGCGAGGCTCCCTTGCATCAACGTCCCGGTTACGATCGTCCCGCGGCCCGGTAACGTAAAGACCCGATCGATCGGCAGATATACCGGCGCGTCGGCGTTGCGCGGCGCGATGCGGCCTAGTTCGCTTGCAATGGCTGCGCGCAATGTATCCAAGCCGTCGCCTGTCGCGCTCGAGACGCGGACGTAACGTGCATCGGCGGCCAGCGTGTCGCGCAGCGCGGCGCGTACGTCGCTCTCGACGAGATCCAGTTCTTCCGCGGAGAGCAAGTCGGATTTGGTTAATACGACGATGGTGCGCTGCACGTTGAGATAGCGCAGGATCTGCACGTGCTCGACGGTTTGAGGGCGCACGCCCTCGTTGGCTGCAATCACGAGGAGCAAGAGTTCCATGCCCGATGCGCCCGCCAGCATGTTATGCAGAAAGCGTTCGTGGCCGGGCACGTCGACGATGCCGGCTTCGACTCCGTCGGGTAGTTGCAGATGCGCGAACCCGAGATCGAGCGTCATACCGCGCAACTGCTCTTCGGCCCAGCGATCGGGATTGGTGCCGGTCAAGGCTGCGACGAGCGATGATTTGCCGTGATCGACGTGTCCGGCCGTTCCGATGATGTGCATATGCCGCTCAGCTCGTTCCCGTTTTTGAAGCGGAAGTCATGGCGGCGCGCAGATGGCTCTTTCTATATCCGTAAACCGCGTAGATCGCGATGCCGACCGCGAACCAGACCAGAAAGCGAATCCACGTGGGCAACGAGAGGCCGGTAATCAGATAGAGACACGAGGCGGCGCCCAGCAGCGTGAACACCCACACGAGCGGCGCCCGAAAGGGGCGGTGCGCGTCGGGCTGTACGATGCGCAGAACCAACACGCCGATACAGACGATTGCAAAGGCGCTCAGCGTGCCGATGTTGACGAAGTCGAGGAGTGCCGCCAGCGGCAACGTGGCGGCGAGAACCGCCACCAATCCGCCCGTGATAAGCGTCATCCGGACCGGCGTGCGAAAGCGTGGATGGATCGCGGCAACCGCATGCGGCAACAGCCGGTCGCGCGACATCACGTAGAAAATGCGCACTTGGCCGAGCAGCGAGGTGAGCATGACGGTCGTATTCCCGGCGATGCCGCCCAAGGCTACGAGCCAAAATGCGATCGGATTCTTGGTTGCGGCCTCGAGCGCATCGAGCATCGCGGCGCCGTCGCTCAGCTTTCCCACGGAAATGGCGCCGACGGTGGCAAACGCGATCGCGACGTAGAGCAGTCCGCCGATGACCAACGCGAGGATGATGCCCAGGGGAACGTGTTTGACCGGATCGTGCGCCTCCTCCGACGCAACCGTGACGGTGTCGAAGCCGATGTATGCGTAGAAGACGAGTGCCGTTCCGGCGACGATGCCGTGCCATCCGTGGGGTGCGAACGGATGGAGGTTGGAAAGATGCACCGCGGGTAGAACCGCGGCGAGAAACACCACCATCGTCACGACTTGAAACACGACGAGCGCGCCGTTGAAATGCGCCGATTCGCGAATGCCGATAGCCACCAAGAGCGTCACCGCAAGCACGGTAAGCGCGGCGATCACGTCGATCCGGCCGGAGCCGATGGCGCCGCTCTGCGCCCACGCCGGCAACACGACGCCGACATTTGCGAGGAGATGCTGCGCGTAATCCGACCACGACGATGCCGTCGGGGCAACCGAAAGCCCGTACTCTAAGATCAAGTCCCAACCGATGACCCACGCAACCGCTTCACCGAGGGTTGCGTACGCGTACGTGTAGGCGCTCCCGGCGACCGGAACCATCGAAGCGAATTCGGCATAGCAGAGCGCTACGCATAAACTCACCAATCCCGAGAGCGTGTATGCGAGGATGACGGCCGGACCCGCCGCATGCGCTCCCGCGCCGATCGTGGGAAAAATCCCGCCGAGCATCGTTCCCAGCCCAATCGCCGTAAGCGCCGGCCACCCCAACGAACGGCGTAAGGTGGGCCCGTCGCGATCGCTCTGCGTCCACGCCAGGGGTTGCCGTGCGAAGAGGTGCTTCACCGATAACGGATGACCAGCGACTTCATCTCGGTCATCTCGTCCATGGCGTAGCGAACGCCCTCGCGCCCAAAACCGCTCTCTTTCACGCCCCCGTACGGAAAATTGTCGATGCGCAGCGTGGGATAATCGTTAGCGATAACTCCGCCCACGTCGAGGCGTTCGAATGCGGCGGCAATCGTACGCACGTCGTGCGTAAAGATCCCCGCCTGTAAGCCGAACCGGGTGGCGTTCGTACGTTCGAACGCTTCGTCGAGCGAATCGACGGGACGCAGCGTGGCGACCGGGCCGAACACCTCTTCGGATTCGACGCACATCGAAGGCTGCGTATCCTCCAAGAGCGTCGGAGCCATCACGCGTCTCTCCCACGTATTGCCGCAGAGCACGCGGGCTCCCCCGGCGATCGCTTGTGCGACCCAATCGGCGATGCGTTCGGCCGAGCGCGCGTCGATCACCGGGCCGACCATCGTTCGTTCGTCGTTCGGATCGCCGAACGCCAGCGCGCGCGTTTCGCGCAGCAGCGCTTCGCGAAACGCTTCGTATTTGTTACGCAACACGTAGATACGCTGCACTTTGATGCAGACTTGTCCGGCTTGCGCGAACGCACCGAGCGCGCAACGCTGTGCCGCCCACGCGATGTCCGCATCGTCGCAAACGATCGCGGCCGCGTTGCCGCCTAGTTCCAGCGCCACGCGCTTGCGCCCGGAGACGCTCTTGAGGTGCCATCCCACGGCACTCGACCCCGTAAACGAGAGCATCGCGATCCGCTCGTCGGTCGCCAGCGCTTGGGCGATTTCGACCGGTGCGTGCATGGCCGAAAATCCCATCTTTGGCCAACCCGAAGCGTAGACGATGCGCGCGAGTTCGAGCGTGCTCAACGGTGCCTGTGGAGGAACCTTAAGTACGATCGGGTTCCCCACCGCAATCGCGGGCGCGATTTTATGCGCGGCGAGGTTGAGCGGAAAATTGAATGGCGAGATAGCGCCGATCGGCCCGATGGCGCGACGGGAAGCGATGGCCGTATATCCGACGCCGGAGGGAGCGACGTCCAAGGGGAGCACTTCGCCCGCGCCGCGCGTCACTTCGTCCGCGGCGAGCGAGAAGGTCGAAATCGCGCGCTCCACTTCGATGCGGGCGAAGCGCCGCGGTTTGCCGGAATCGGCAATCATCAGGTCCACCAATGCGTCCGAGCGTTCGTGGAGCGCCGCCGCGATACGCCGCAGAATCGCCTGACGTTCGTAGCGCGGAAGCTGCCGGCAATCGTTGAACGCGAGGACTGCGGAGGCGATCGCATCCTCCATGTCGCGGGTACCGGCAATCGCAACCTCTCCCACGGCCTTGCCGTCGTAGGGGCTGTGCACGGCCATCGTTCCGTCGCCGGCGCGTTCTTCGCCGGCAACAAACACGGGAAATTTCATCGTAACGCACCTTCCAGGGCGGTGATCGCGAGTACATCTTGGTCCGGAGCGATCGTTCGCAGATCGATGAGGACGCCGCGCTCGTCGACGCGGGCGACGACGGCCGGCTTTCCCCCACGCAGGCGAGCCGCGACGCTCTGCGGCGACGCAACCGGCAACGCGACGGCAATCGAAGGGAACCCATGCTTCGGGAGCGCTCCGCCGCCCACGAAGGCTTCGCTCTCCACGATCTGCGCGGAGGCGATCTTCTCAACGTAAGCGCCGGCCCGAGCGCGCAGCGAATCCAGCGACGCGCCCAGCATCGCGTAAAACGGGATGCGTTCGCGCGACTCGCGGGATCGGTAAAGCCGCAGGGTCTCCGCGAGTGCCGCCAGCGTAAGCTTATCGACGCGTAGCGCGCGCAGCAACGGATTACTGCGTAAACGCGCAACCGCCGGAGCGGCGCCGACAATGATGCCCGCTTGAGGGCCGCCCAGCAGCTTGTCGCCGGAGAAGGCGACCAACGCTACCCCCGCGCCGACCGCATCGCGCACCGTACGTTCGCGCGGCAAACCGTATTCGCCGAGGTCTACGAGCGCGCCGCCGCCGAGATCTTCCACAATCGGAACGCCGACGCGTCCGCCCAGCGCCACAAGTTCGGCGGCATCTACGTCGTGGACGAAGCCTTCGATCGAGTAATTGGAGGGATGCGAGCGCATCATCAGCGCCGTTTTGGGCGAAAGCGCTCGCTCGAAGTCGCGCAGATACACCTTGTTGGTCGCGCCGACCTCGACCAGCGTCGCGCCGCTGCGTTCTAAGACGTCGGGGAGCCGAAAGCCGCCGCCGATCTCGACGAGTTGATTGCGCGATACGATCACTTCCAATCCCTTGGCAAACGTATCGAGGATCAGCAGCACGGCAGCCGCGCAATTATTGACGACGAGCGCGTCGCCGGCGCCGCTCGCTTCGCGCAGCAGGCTCGTTACGCGAGCGTAACGCGAACCGCGCGCCCCTTCGAGCAAGTCGTACTCCAGGTTCGAATAGCCGCTCCCAATTTCGCGCGCCGCGTCGAGCGCCTCGCGAGCGAGCGGCGCTCGCCCGAGATTCGTGTGCAGGATGATGCCGGTGCCGTTGATGACCGGCAGCAGCGACTGCGCGGCCAGCGCTTCGAGGCGAACGCCGATCTGCGCGACCAGCTCCGCATATGCGGGCACGGCGCGGGTGCCGCGCGCGCGCCGGAGCTCGCGCTCAATTGCGTCGCGTAATGCATCGCGCCCTACGAGAGCCTCGTAGGGCGCGATGGCGGGATCGTCGAGAAGCCGGTGCACCGCGGGCAACTCCCGGAGCGCCTGCACGTTGCGTGCTTCCTACGCGACGTGCTTGGAAAGCATCGAAGAGATCGCGTTCTCCGGAACGTACCCGACGATGCGATCGACCGGTTGGCCGTCTTTGAAGAGAATCAGGCACGGAATCCCGGAGACCTGATACTGCCCGGCTAGGCTCGGGTTGTCGTCGGTGTTCAGCTTGACGAATTTCGCCTTGCCGGTGTTGGCGGCGGCGACTTTTTCGACGACCGGGGAAAGCATCTTACACGGCCCGCACCAAGGAGCCCAAAAGTCCACCAGCACCGGCTGGCTGCTTTGGAGTACTTCGGCTTGGAACGTGCTCTGGGTGACGTCTGGCAATGCGCTCATAAAATTGGTATTTCTTACCTCCAGTAGTTCGAACCCGTGGTCCGCTTGCAAGGGTTTCGAGGCACCCCCGGCTACTCGGCCGGGGGGATGATCTCTTCGCCCGTGATGTCCTCGATCTGCTCTGCTTGCTTACCCATATTCGTGATGGCGATCACCTCGTCGCCCTCGCCCAGCCGCTGCAAGCGAACGCCCTTGGTGGAGCGACCGGCCTTACGGATGTCGCCGACCTTGAGGCGGATCACCTGATTGCCGCTGGTGATCATCAGCAATTGGTCGTCCGGTGCGACCATGATCTGGTCGACGACGGTACCGATGTCCTCGCGCTCCTTGGCGAAGGCTTTGACGCCCTTGCCTCCCCGCGAGGTGTGACGGTAGTCTTCGATCGGCGTGCGTTTACCGAACGCCTTGGAGGTGACCAGCAAGACTTCCTTACGCTCGTCTTCCACGATATCCATCGCGATGATGGTATCGCCGTTCTCGAGCGTCATCGCCTTGACGCCGCGTGCGTTGCGGCCCATCGCGCGGACGTTCTTTTCGTTGAAGTGAACCGCCATTCCAAGGCGCGTGCCCAGAATGATATCGCGCGACCCATCGGAGAGATCGACGGCCAATAGGTCGTCTTTCTCATCGAGGTTGATGGCGTTGAGGCCGTTACGCCGGACGTTGGCAAACTCGTCGAGTCGCGTCTTCTTGATGACGCCCTGCTCGGTCACCATCACCAGGTTCTTCTCGCCTTCGAACTTGTCGATCGGGAAGACCGCGGTGACGTGCTCGCCCGGAGGCAGCGTGAGCAGATTGACGAGCGCCGTGCCGCGCGCTTGACGCGTGGTATCGGGAATCTCGTATCCGCGCAAGCGATAGACGCGTCCCTTGTTCGTAAAGAAGAGCACGTGATCGTGCGTCTTGGTGGTGAAGAAATTGCGTACGACATCTTCGCGCTTGAGGTTGGAGATGCCGGTGACGCCGCGTCCGCCGCGATTCTGCGTGCGGAACGTATCGACCGATACGCGCTTGATGTATCCGCCCACCGTGTACGTCACGACGACGTCGGTGTTCGGGATCAACTGCTCCATCGAGATTTCGTTCTCGGCGGGCTGCACGTCGGTGCGGCGGTCGTCGCCGTAGCGCTTTTTGATTTCGAGCGTTTCGCCCTTGATGATCTGCGCGACGCGGCGCTCGTTACCCAGAATGTCGTGCAGATCGGCAATCGTCTTCATCAACTCGTTGTATTCGTCTTCGATCTTCTGCCGCTCGAGGCCGACGAGCGTGCGCAGACGCATATCGACGATCGCTTGGGCCTGGATATCGGAGAGGCTAAAGCGTTCCGAAAGCCGGGTCTTGGCTTCGTCGGTCGTCTGGCTCGAACGAACGATTTCGATGACTTCGTCGATGTTGTCGAGGGCGATGCGGTAGCCTTCGAGCAGATGCGCGCGTTCTTCGGCCTTGCGCAGATCGTACTGCGTGCGGCGCGTGATAACGTCTTTGCGATGCCCGATAAAGAACTCGAGCAGTTGCTTGAGCGAGAGCACCCGCGGCTCGAGCGCGACCGTCCCGTTGGCACGCGGTTCGCCCACCGGCACCAGCGCCAGCATATTGAAACCGAAACTCGATTGCAGCGGCGTGTGCTTGAAAAGCTGATTGAGCACGACTTTGGGTGTCGCACTCTTCTGCAGTTCGACGACGACGCGCATGCCCTTACGGTTCGACTCGTCGTCCAAGCGCGCGATGCCCTGGATGCGCTTCTCGGAGTGCGCCTCGGCGATCGCTTCGACGATGCGCCCCTTGTAGACCTGATACGGAATTTCCGTAATGACGATCTTGTGGCGGCCCTTCTCTTCGACGATCTCGGCTTTACCGCGAATCACGACCGAGCCGCGGCCGGTTTTGTAAGCCTGTCGAATCGCTTCTTGGCCGAGGATCGTGCCGCCGGTCGGGAAGTCGGGGCCGTGCACGATATCGCAGAGCGCGTCGTCGTCGGCGTTGGGGTCGTCGAGCAGCAACACGATCGCATCCGCGATCTCGTTGAGGTTATGGGGCGGAATGTTGGTCGCCATGCCGACCGCGATGCCGCTCGAGCCGTTGAGCAAGAGCTGCGGAAAACGCCCGGGCAATACGGTCGGTTCGGTACCCTGGTTGTCGAAATTATTGACGAACGGAACCGTCTCTTTATCGATATCGGCGAGGATATCGGTCGCCGGCCGGGCCAAACGCGCTTCGGTGTACCGATAGGCGGCCGGAGAGTCGGGGTCGATCGAGCCGAAGTTACCGTGGCCGTCGATGAGCGGGTAGCGCAGCGTAAAATCCTGCGCTAGCCGAACGAGCGCATCGTACACCGAGCTGTCGCCGTGCGGATGGTAGCTCTTGAGCACTTCTCCGATGACACCGGCGCACTTGCGGTGCTGCTTGTTCGGTTCCATCCCCATCTCACGCATCGCGTACAAGATGCGGCGCTGCACGGGCTTGAGGCCGTCGCGAACGTCGGGTAAGGCGCGCGACGCGATGACCGACATGGCGTAGGAGAGGTAGCTCTCCTTCATCTCGTCTTCGACGTTTACGCGTTGGATAATATCGTTATTCATCTGCTCGATTACAAAAAATATGGCTGGCGCTCGTGCCAACCGTCGCGATTATTTCAAGTCCTAAGGATTCGAGGTTTACGGCGGGTCTTCCCACACGGGGATGCCCTCGTCGTCAACCTCCGGCCTCGGGACGGCGGTGTCCGAGAGATCGTCGAATGAAACGGCCGCCTGCGGGCGGGGCGGCGGCGCCCACTCGGGCTCGGCCCGGCGCTCCTCCGGCTGCGGGCGCTGCGCTCCCACTCCCAGGCGGATATGCTCCTTGGCATCGTTCGCGGCCGCCGCGACCGCCCGCAGATGCTCTTGGAGTTTTGCCTCGAAAGAGGCCTCGAAATCCATGCCCGATACCTTCGCCGCGCCCTTCCACGCCACTTTCCCAACCGAATCCGCATTCGTCGCCTTCGCGCAGCGTTTCGCGGCACGTTTGCGCGCGGGCGATACCGTCGCCCTAAGCGGCCCGCTCGGCGCGGGAAAGACCACCTTCGTGCGCGCCGTGGTGCGCGCGCTCCATGGCGACGACCCCACATCGAGCCCGACCTTCACGTTCTGGCATCGCTACCTTCCCCCGGCCGGGCCGCTTTCGCAAGCCCCCGCCATCGACCATTTGGATCTCTACCGCATCGAAGACCCGGCGGAACTCGCCGAGCTCGGGCTCGAGGACGCCTTCTCCGGCGATTCGATCGTGCTGGTGGAGTGGTGGAGCCGGGCCCCGCAGCTGATGCCCAACGGCCGCTACGACGTGGCCATCGAGGGGGCCGGCCCGGGCCCGCGGACGGTCAGCGTGGAGTACCGCCCGTGAGAGTGCTCGGCATCGACGGAGCGCTAGGGGCCTTTTCGGCCGCCGTCACCGAGGACGGCAGGGTGCTCGCATCGGCGTCCGCTTCGGGGATGGTCGCGCTGGAATCCGGGTTGGGCCTCATCCGTACCGTCCTGGATACGGCTGGCGTCGATGGGGCGGCCCTCGACCGGATCGCCGTCGGGAGCGGCCCCGGCGGGTTCACCGGCCTGCGTATCGCGCTGAGCTACGCAAAATCGCTGGCGCTGGGCTGGCAGCTGCCGCTAGCCGCGATCTCTTCGTACGATCTGCTCGAATATCTCGTCCCCGCCGGGCCGCTGCTCACCGTCGTCGTGGGCCGCAAAGGCGTTATCTCGGCCCGCTACCGCTCCGGGAACGGCGAGCTTCGCGCCTCCGGCTGGGTGGCCGAAGTGCTGAACGCCGTGCTCCCGGCGGCCCTCGACGAATCGTTGCGCGTGGTGGGCGCCCCGGAGGACGTGCTTGGCTCCCTCGCCGAACGCGGCTATATCGTGGAATCGCTCTCTCCCGCGGCCTCCAACGCCGCCATAGCCGTCGCTCTTCTCGGCGAGCGCGCGCAGCCCGCGCGCAGCCCGCACGCGGTGCGTGCGGATTACGGCGAACGGCCGGCCGTTACCATGCCGCATCCGGTGGTTCGCGCGTGAAAGCCGATTTGGAACGCGCGTCCGCGCCCGAGCCCACGCGCATGGAGATCGCGCCGATGACGCTGGCCGATATCGGCGCGGTGATGGAGATCGAGCGCGCCTCGTTCAGCACCACGTGGCCGGCCGACGCGTTCTATAACGAACTCCACACCAACAAGCTCGCGTATTATTTCGTCGGGCGCGTCGCCGGCCGAATCGTCGCATACGGCGGCATCTGGGTGATCTTCGAGGATTCGCACGTCACGACGATTGCGGTCGATCCGGTCTATCGCGGCCGTAAACTCGGTGAAGCGATGCTGTTGTACTTACTCGATCGCGCGATCGAGGGTGGCGCCGCGTGGATGACGCTGGAGGTTCGCGAGAGCAACGTCGCAGCCCAGCAGCTCTATAGGAAATACGGCTTTACGACCGTCACGACGCGCAAGGGCTATTACAGCGACAATAACGAGAACGCGCTGGTTATGTGGGCCGGCAATCTCAAAGGCGAGTTTTTCCGGAGCCGCCTCCGCGCGCTCCGATCGCGTTTCGAACAGCGGTAGCGCGGCTGCGGTATGCGGAACTCGCGCGCGGCGTTCGTGCGCACCTCGGCCAGCGCCATCGTTACGCACACACCGTCCGCGTCGCGCGGTGCGCCGAGTTGCTCGCCCGGCGCCACGGGCTGGATACGCGCAAGGCACGCTTAGCCGGAATGCTCCACGACCTGGCCCGGCTGTACTCCGCGGAGCAGCTGGTGCGCGAGTGCGAGGAGCGGCGTATGCCGATCGACGCATTCGAGCGAGCCCACCCGATCGTTTTGCACGCGCGGTTGGGCGCGATCATCGCCCGCGAATCGTTCGGCGTTTGCGACCAAAGCATTTTGGACGCGATCGCGAAACACACGGTTGCGGCCGAAACGATGTCGCCGCTCGATTGCGTGCTATATCTGGCCGACGGGCTCGAACCCGCCCGCAGTTTCCCCGAGCGAGCGGCTCATTGGGCGCTCGCCCAGAACGATCTCAACGCGGCGATGCGCGCAACCCTTGCCTCGTCGCTCGCGTATTTACACCGGAAGGGAATCCCGGTCGCCCCGCAAACCGCGGCGGCCGCCCGAGCCTTCGGGCTCACCAACGAGGAGGCACTACCATCGCGGAATTGATCGACATCGCGCGCGAAGCGGCGCTCGATAAAAAAGGCGAGGACTTCGTAGCGATCGACGTAAGCGGACGCACGATTATCGCCGATACCTTCGCGCTCGTCACCGGGCGCTCGAAAATTCAGACCCGTGCCATCGCCGACGCCATCTCCGAAGCGGTAGAAGCAGCCGGGCACAAAGTCGCTCGAACCGAAGGGTACGCGGACGGCACCTGGATCCTGATCGACCTCGGAGAGGTGATCGTCCACGTCTTCACGCCCGAGCAGCGCGCGTTCTACAACCTCGAACGGCTCTGGTCGGAAGTCGAGAAGCGCCAGGCGCAGGGATCATCATGAGTAGACGAGCCCACGTCGTGCACGAAACCAAGATCGTTCGAACCCGCCGGAGCTTTTTGCTCAAACTCGGGGTCTGGATCTTCATCGGCATCTTCAGCCTCACCGTGGTGGGTGGCATCTTCGTCATCGGCGCCAGCATCGCCGGGCATTGAAACACCGTCGTCGCTCCCCGATAGTATCCACCGGAGGAATACGCTAGACCATGAAACGCTTTGCAGCGGCCTTCGTGCTTGCCACGGCAGCCCTGGCTTGGGCCCTTCCCGCGAGCGCGCGCGACTTCGTTCAAGACCAAGCCCAAATGTTTTCGCCCGCAACCGTTGCGGCGCTGAACCAGCGCATCGGCAACTTCAACGCGCAGACCGGTAAAGAAATATTGGTCGTCACGGTGCCGGCCCTCAACGGAGCGGACATCTCCACGGCCGCGAGTGCGGCCGCGCAGCAACAAGGGCTCAACGGCGTCATCGTCTACATCGCGAAGAACGACCGGCGCGACATCATTCTTCCCGGACGCGCGGAAGTACAAGCCGGTTGGTTCACGCGCGATACCGTTGCGTCGATTCGTCAGGCGATGGAAGCGCAGTTCAAGGCTGAAAATTTCGACGGCGGTATCACTACCGCGGTCGGCAACATCTTAGGGATCTATCGCTCGCATTTAAGTAGCTTACAACGCGGCGGCGCAACGAATGCGGTTGCCGCAAACGCCGGAGCAAGTTCCGGCGGGGGAGTACACATCGGCATGTTCTGGTGGATCGTCATCATAGGGCTCGGGTTCCTCATCGTTCGCTCGATTATGCGGGCCCGTTCCGCGCCGCGGTACTATCCGCCGGTGCAAGGCACGCCCGGCCAGCCGGGTGCGCCCGGAACGCCGATGCCCGGAGCGCCGATGGCGCCGGGCGGATACCCGATGGGCGGCGGATACGGCATGGGTGGGTTCGGCGGCGGCGGTAGCTTCTGGAGCGGATTGCTCGGCGGACTCGGCGGTGCGTGGCTCGGTAACGAAATGTTCGGCAATCGCGGCGGCTTCGGCGGCGGCATGATGCAGGGCGGCCCGCCCGACGCCGGCGGCGGCTGGGGCGCAAACGGCGGCGATGCCGGCGGCTGGGGTAACGACGCCGGGCAAACCGATATGAGCGGCGGCAGCGCCGGCGATTTCGGCGGCGGCGGCTTCGGAGATTTCGGCGGGGGCGGCGGCTTCGGCGGCGGGGATTCCGGCGGGGGCGGCTGGTAAACGCCTACCGCTTTGCACCCTTGGGTGCAGGGCACGCCATTGTGCGCTCGTAAGCAGCGTGCATGCGACGTTTGCTTCACGGTGTGATGGCCGTTCTCTTTGCCCTTACGAGCGCGACAGCGCTAGCGCAGGCGGCGAATCCCGGCCCCTCACACCTCCAACCATCCCTTTTTAACGATCTTTCGTGGCGCTCGATCGGCCCGTTCCGCGGCGGCCGCGCGCTGGCCGTTACCGGCGTCCCGGGGCAGCCGGACCATTTCTATTTCGGCGCGGTCGACGGCGGCGTCTGGGAGAGCCTCAACGACGGCCGTACCTGGACGCCGATTTTCGATAAAGAACCGGTCGCCTCGATCGGTGCGATCGCCGTTGCGCCGAGCGCGCCTTCGACGATCTACGTCGGCACCGGCGAAGCCGACATGCGTTCGAACATCGCGTATGGCGACGGCATGTATCGCTCGACCGACGGCGGCAAAACGTGGGCGCACATCGGGCTGACCGACACGCGTCAGATCGGCGCGATCGTCGTCGACCCGCACGATGCGAACGTCGTATACGTCGCGGCGCTCGGGCATGCATACGGGCCGAATGCCGAGCGCGGCGTCTTCAAGACGACCGACGGCGGCGCAACCTGGAGCAAAGTCCTCTATAAGGACGACAACACCGGTGCGATCGACCTCGCGATGGACCCGAGCAATTCGTCGGTCCTTTATGCATCGCTCTGGCAGACGCGCCGTCCACCGTGGAACGTCTATCCGCCGAGCAACGGGCCGGGAAGCGGCCTCTACAAATCCACCGACGCCGGAAAGACCTGGACGCACCTCACCGACGGTTTGCCCGCACACGTCGGGCACATCGGCGTTACCGTTTCGCCCGCCGACCCGCAGCGCGTGTACGCGCAGGTCGATAGCGATATCGAGCACGGCGGCGTCTACCGCTCCGACGACGGAGGAGCGAGTTGGAAGCACATGGCCGGCGGACGCGACCAGGTGCGCATCTGGCAGCGCGGCTGGTACTTCGGCGGCATCACGGCCGATCCAAAGAATCCCGACACCGTCTACGTGATGGATACCTCGACGTATCGCTCGACCGACGGCGGCAAAACGTTCGTCGCGATCAAGGGTGCGCCGGGCGGCGACGATTATCACACCCTCTGGATCGAACCCAACGATCCGAGCCGTATGATTCTGGGCAGCGACCAGGGCGTGATCGTCAGCGTCGACGACGCCAAGACGTGGAGTTCGTGGTACAACCAAAACACCGCGCAGTTCTACCACGTCACCACCGACAACGCGTTTCCGTATCACGTCTACGGCGCGCAGCAAGATTCGGGCTCGGCGATGACGCCGAGTTCCAGCAAGTATGCGACGCTCTCGCAACAGGATTTCCACCCGATCGATTCGGGCGGCGAAAACGGCTACATCGCAACCGATCCGCGCCATCCCGGCACGATTTTCGGCGGCTCCGACACGGTCACGGCCGAGAACGTCGCGACCGGTTGGGAGCAGAACATCGATCCGACCACCGCCTACCCGGGCCACATTTGGCGGCACACGTGGACGCTGCCGCTGGTCGTCTCGCCGGCGGACCCAACCGCGCTCTATACCGCGCGGCAGAAGATCTTTCTCTCGCACGACGGCGGGCATCACTGGAGCATCATCAGCCCCGATCTCACGCGCGCGGATGAAAACCATCCCGCGAATCTCGACCCGGCAACGATTGCCGACAGCTCGGGTTTGCCCAAGCGCGGCGTCGTCTACGCGCTCGCGCCGTCACCGCGCGATGCCAACCTCATTTGGGCCGGTACCGACGACGGATACGTCTGGGTCACGCACGATGGCGGCAAGCACTGGAAAAACGTCACGCCGAAAGCCCTCACGCCCTGGTCGAAAGTCGGCACCATCGAAGCGTCGGCGCGCGATCCGCTCACGGCGTACATCGCCGTCGATCGACATCGCCTGGACGACTACGCTCCGTATATTTACCGCACGCACGACGGCGGCGCGCATTGGACCGCGATCGTTAACGGCATTCCGTACGGCTCGTTCATCAACGTCGTCCGGGCCGATCCCGATCGCGCGGGATTGCTCTACGCCGGAACCGAGAAAGGCGTCGAGGTCTCGTTCGACGACGGCGACCACTGGCAGTCGCTGCAACGCAACCTCCCGGTCACCTCGGTACGCGATATCGATATTCACGACAACGATGCGATCATCGCCACGCACGGGCGCGGGTTCTACATCATGGACGATATCACGCCGTTGCGCGCATTGAGCGCTCGCATCGCTGCGGCGCGCGCGTACCTCTTTGCGCCGGCGACCGCGATTCGCGTTCGGCCCGGTAGCCAAGAGGGCACGCCGCTTCCGCTCGACGAGCCGCAAGCCGACAACCGCGTCCCGGGCGTCTACATCGACTACACCTTGGCGCATGCGGCAACGACGCCGGTGGTGATCGATATCCTCGACGGCACGGGGAAGGTGCTGCGCAGTTGGTCGAGCGCCGTGCCCCCGCACGTTGTGAATCCCAACACGGTGGATATTCCCGCCTACTGGCTCAAGACGCCGCCCGTTCCGGGAACCGGCGCCGGAGCGCACCGCTTCGTCTGGAACTTTGCGGTCGATACGAAGCAAGGACCGTACGCGCCGCCCGGCGCGTATAAGGTTCGTCTTGCGGTTGACGGGATGCAGCTCGAGCAGCCGTTCGCGATCGTGCGCGACCCTCGCATTACCGCAAGCGATGCCGATCTGCGCGCGCAGTATGCGCTAGCGATGGACATATCGCAACGCGAAGGGCAGGTTACCGTGGCGAACGAGCGAGCGATCGCGCTTGCAAAGCGTCCCGCGCTATCGGCCTCGCAGGAACGCATCCTGCAGGCACAGATCATCGGCATCGCGCCGGCGGCCGACCCGGACGACTCGGTGGGCAAACCCTCGCACGATTTCACCAGCTTCATGTATCTCTCGCAAGCGTTCGGGGGATTGCAGGATCAGGTGGAGAGTGCCGATGCGGCTCCGACTCGCGACATGCGAACGGCGTTTGCAAAGCTCGACGCAACCCTCGCTGCCACGCTAGCGAAGCTCGCGGCAATGGAACGCCCGCGCTAAGCTCGCCGACCGAGCGAACGAAAAAGGACCCGGCCGATCGGCCGGGTCCTTTTTCGTTCAACTCGTGCGTGAGCTATCGCAGTACGCGATCGTACCAAGCATCGAGATCGCTCTTGTACTTCGCCAAAGCCGGAGTGTTCATGTAGATCATGTGTCCGGACTGGTAGAAGCCGTAGCTGATGTTCTTCTGCAGTTGCGGGTTGAGATTGAGGTGATCGAGCGTGTACACCGTCGCGAAATACGGCGTCGCTAAATCGTAGTATCCGTTCGCGGAGAAGACGTGCAGGTGCGGGTCTTGCGTCATCGCCTGGGCCAGATCCGGGGCGACGTTGGTCGGCTCGGAACCGTTGTGCTTGAAATCCCACGAACGGAGTTCTTGCCCGTAATTGACGATACGGTACGGCACCGTGGGGTGGTACTGCAAGTCGTTACGAACGTAGCTGTTGAAGAGCGCGGTGAAGATCGGGGTCATCGCGACATCGGCGGGGTCCCACGCGGGCGACCCGCCGGCACCGTCGAGCGTATACGTCTTATACCGCGCGTCCAAGCGCCCAACCACTTCCCCGCGGTTGCGCAAAAGCTGCGATTCGAAACGCCCGTACTGAATGCGCAGATTCGAATCGCGGATGTATTGCGTCGAGAGGCCCGTGTATTGGTGCAGTTTATTGACGATGTCGTTGAATTGGTTGGACGGCAGCTGCGCGCCCTCCGCAAGGCCCTGCAGATACTCCGTCATCGCGAAGTGTTGGACTTGCTGCAGAAACGCGGGCAGGTTAGCCGGCCGGTTCGGTAGCGCGTTGTGATACCACGCAATCGCGGCTTCCGAAGGCAGATAGAGCGGGTACGCCCAATCGCCGCCGCCGATCGAAACCGGCGAGAAATTCGTCGCCCAATCCAGATCGAAATTCAAGATCGAGGATTGCAGCACGATGCCGTTCAGTTGAACGCCCGCGTCTTCGAGGACGCTCGAAAGCGCCGCCGAGCGCGTCGTGCCGTAGCTCTCGCCAAAGAGAAACTTCGGCGAATTCCAACGATTGAAGTTGGTCAGGTAGGACTGAATGAACTGCGAGAAGGCCTTCGCGTCCTGATCGACGCCATAGAACTCTTTCGGCTTTCCGGCACCGATCAAGCGCCCGAAGCCGGTGCCCGGCGCGTCGATAAAGACTTCGTCCGTCTTGTCGAGCAGCGTGTACGGGTTGGGAGCCAGTTTATAGGGCGGATTTCCGGCGGCTTGCGCGTTGGGTGCGTCCAAACGCATCGGTCCGAACGAAGCCATGTGCAACCAAACGGTGGAACTGCCGGGGCCACCGTTGTAGAAGAACGTCACCGGACGCCCCGCCGGGCTGACGCCGTCGAGGGTGTAGGCGACGTAGAACATCCGCGCGGTCGGCTCTTGCGCGTTGTTGCGCAGCGTGATCGTGCCGGCGCGTGCCGTGTAGTTCAGCGTTTTGCCGTTCACCGAGATGGAATGGTGGGTGACGGCATCCGGCGCCCCCGCCGAGACTTGCGGCGGCTTAGCGGCCTTGGGCGGTTGGGGTGCGTCGGCGGCAAAGGCCGGGCCGATACACGAAGCTGCGAGCGCGGCGGCAAGCACCACGCGCAGCGGTTTCATAGAATACAACACCGCGAATGCATTGTCGCTTAGGGCTCGCGGCCCTGCAGGCCAGAATTATGGCACGAACACCGCGTCCAGGCCGATCGGCGCGTCCTCGGGCGTAAGCAGCGTTTCCTCGGCACCGATTTCGTTCGGCACGAAGAACTGCTCCGGATGCCCGCTCGGGCAGGTGATGACTAGCGTCATCTCTTCCGGGACGGCGCCCGCCTCAAACCACAGCGGCTCCCGCTCTTCATCGACGACGAACGACCGCGCGCCGGCCTGCGCCAGGAGCGCGCCGCACGTCTTACAGGGGGTTTCACGCAGATGAACGACGGCCAGAAACGGCATGCTCCGCTCCAATAGGTTGATAGAGTTCGATTTTGAGCCGCCCGACCGCGCGTTCGATCGACTCGAGGTACGGCAGCATCGCCCCTTTGATGCGGCGAAGCCGGTCCTC
>DATKQG010000016.1 GCA_035532835.1 Candidatus Dormiibacterota bacterium | reverse complement strand
TCGTGCTGGAAGACTTGCGGTTGCGTACCATGACGCGCAGCGCAAAGGGGAGTATCGACGAACCCGGCCGCAACGTTGCGGCCAAGACCGGGCTCAATCGGGCGTTGCTCGATGCGGGTTTTGGCATGATCGCGCAGTTGATTGCGGAGAAGGCTGAAAGCGCCGCCCGCAGCGTCATCTACGTGGATCCGAAGTACACCTCGCAAACGTGCGCCGCGTGCGGGCATATTGCGAAGGAGAATCGCTCGGGGCTACAGTTTGTGTGCGTGGCGTGTTTGCACGTCGACCACGCGGATGTGAATGCTGCGAAAGTGATTCTTCAGCGGGCCCAGAAGGGGCCCTTGGCGAGCTGCGCCGCAGTGGCGGACAGCAACGACCCAAGAACTACGCTATCGCCGAGTGGACCTCGGCTCACGTTGCACGATGCAGCGTGAAGGCGCAGACTTCGAATTCTCTGCAGGTCGGTTCGGTAGCATGGAGCGACCGAGCGAGGAGCCCGTACCGATGGATCTTGACGCAACGGCCCTATGGGCGCGAGAGACGATCGCGCGCTATACGGATGTCGCGCGCCGCGCCGTTTCCGCCTACTACCGCAAGCCGCGTTCTGCGAAGCGCTTGCACCGGGCCCGGCGGGATTTAGCACGCTTGAATACGGCGCTGGACGACCTCGGAGTCCTCGCGAATCCATCCGCCGGATTCGCGGAACAGATCCACGCGTTGCATCGCCGTGCGGGTAGGGTGCGCGACGGTGACGTCTTGCTGCGCCGCATCAAGACTTATCGCGAAGTGGCTCGTGGTGCCGAGTGCGAGCAACTCGCGAGCGTGCGCCGCGAGCTGCGCGCGCGGCGCAAAAAGGCGCGGCGCAAACTACGCCGCCTCATTCGCGCGAGCGCCTCGATCTTGAAAGCCGCACCGGCGCCGTCCGCCGCGCCGCGTGCGACGCCGATGGAAGCGGTGCGGACCGCGGTTCGTCGCCATCTTGCCGATTGCATCGAGCGGCAAGCGGCGTTCGAGTCCGACGACGACGACGCGTTGCATGCGTTTCGCCTCTCGTGCAAACGGCTGCACTACGTCATCGAACGCTCGTCGGCCGACCTGCCCGAGCTCGACCCTTTGGCCAAGCTTCTCTCGAAACTCACGGATGCGTTGGGCATTGCGCACGATTGCATCGCCCTTCGCGCCCGCGCTCGCGCATGCGGCGCACCGCTGGTCGCGCTACGCGCGCAGCACGATCGAGACGTCCACGTGCGCCTAGCGCGGCGCCTATGGCATCACGGCAGCGTGTTACAAGGCCTATCGTTTGCGCGAGGCGGCGTATCGCGGGATTCGCGCTAGTCCGGTAAGGGTATACATTCGGCACTATGGGCAAGCACATTCATCTCGGCACCGTAGGGCATTTCGGCCTGGCCGTGCACGATCCCAAAAAAAGCGCCGCCTGGTGGCGCAAGCTGTTCGATCTGAAGACGATTTTCGAAGGTGACGGCTATGTCGGCCTATCGAACGAGAACGTGACGATGGTGCTATCCGCCGGCACGCCGCGGCCGGAGACGATCGGCCACATGTCGTTCCATCTGCCGGATATGCCCGCGCTCCGGCACGCGCTCGATTGGCTCAAGGAACACGACGTCGCCGTGGAAGATCCAGGCGACGAAATCGGAGCCGAAGCCGAGGGTTCGCCGAATATGGGCTTGTGGTTTCGCGACCCCGACGGCTATCGTTGGGAGCTTTCAGTGCTCGCCCACCGCTGAACGGCGCGCCCAGCGCCGCCCTGCGATCAGAGGCCGAAGTATGCGGCGCGCACCGCGTCGCTCGTTTCGAGCTCTTCGCGCGTGCCCGAGACGCGAACGCGGCCGCCGTCGATCAGATAGCCGCGGTCGGCGAGTTTGATAAAGGCGACGTTTTGCTCCGCCAGAAGCAGCGCCGTGCCGCCGCCGATTGCAACGCGCAGCGCTTCCACAACTTGCTTAACGAAGACCGGCGCGAGCCCGGACGACGGCTCGTCCATCAGCAAGAGTTTGGGTTGGGAGATGAGGGCTTTCGCGATCCCGAGCATCTTGCGTTGGCCGCCCGAGAGCGAGGCCGCGAGGCCGTGCCGTTTCTTGGCGAGATCGGGAAAGAGTTCCATGAGTTGGACGCTACGCCGCCGCACCTCGGCCCCGCTAATGAAATAACCGCCCAGCCGCAAGTTCTCTTCGATCGTGAGGCTGGGGAAGACGCCCATCTCGGACATGAACGCGATGCCGCGCCGGATCCGCTGGTCGGGCGGCAAATGGTCGATCGCCTGGCCGTCAAAGTGGATCGCACCGTTCCAGCAGCGCAGCAGCCCGATGATCGTGCGGAGCAGCGTCGTTTTACCGGCACTATTGGCGCCCAGCAACAGCACGGTCTCGCCGCGTTCGACCGCGAGATCGATGCCCCAGAGAATCTTCATCGCGTCATAGCCGGATTCGACGCCTTGGACTTCAAGCAGTGCCATCGTTTCTCTATCCTCCGATGAACGCTGCGACGACGTCGGGATTGTGCGACGCGTCCTGGAGCGTTCCCTCGAAGAGCATCTTTCCGGCATCGAGGACGATCACGCGGTTGGTGATGCGGTTCAGGAAGTCGAGCAGATGCTCGACGACGATGAGCGCGACGCCGCGCTTAGCCAGCGAAAGCAAGAGTTCGCCCATGACGGTGAGTTCGCTCGGGTTGAGGCCGGCGCCGATCTCGTCGACGAGCAGCAGCTTGGGCCGCACCGCGAGCGCGCGTCCGAGATCGAGTCGCTTCTGCTGATTGACGGTGAGTTCGCGAGCGAGCGTCTCTGCCTCGTCCGCAAGCTCGATTTCGGCAAGCACGCCATCGACTTCGGCCGAACTGCGCGACCCCGCGCCGAAGTACGCGGCAACCTCGATGTTTTCGCGGGCTGTCATTTCCGGGAAAGGCTTGGGGACCTGAAACGTGCGATTGATCCCGAGGTGCGCGAGACGGAAGGTGGGGACGCGTTCGATCGAACGCCCTTCGAACAGCATCGTCCCCGCATCGGCCTGATGGATGCCGGAGATGACGTTGATCGTCGTGGTCTTGCCGGAGCCGTTCGGCCCCACCAAGCCCAGAATCTCGCCCGCTTCGACCTTGAAATGGACGTCGTGCAGCACGGTGAGTCCGCCGAAGCGTTTGGCGACGCCTTCGAGTGCGAGCAGCGGTTCAGAGGACACGTACGCCTCGCCGAGTGAGCAACGACATGATGCCGTTCGGTAAGAAGAGGACGAGCAATACGATCAGCAGGCCGTAGATGAATTCGAAGTACTGCGGTGCCGAGATGCCCACGCCGTTGTAGAGCCCGTCGAGCACGATCGCGCCGACGATCGGGCCGATCACCGTGCCCACGCCGCCGAACAGCGCGAACACGATGGCGAAGACCGAGGTCTGCAGCGTGAAGACCGCATCGGGATAGAAGACGGAGAGATTCCACGCGTACGCTGCGCCGGCGAGGCCCGCAATCGCGGCCGAGACGAGCCACACGATCAGGCGCCCGCGCACTACGTTGATTCCGGCCATCGCGGCACTCGTCGGATCTTGCTTCACCGCGCGCAGCGCCATGCCGAAACGCGAGAACCGAAAGTGTGCCGCGAGCCCGGTTGCGAGCAGCAAAATTACGAGCATCGTCAGGTAGCTAGCGGTGGGGTTATAGACCTGATCGATCTTGAGCCCGTACGGACCGCCGGTAATTTTCGAGAGATCTTGGTTGGAGACGATGTTGTAGAGAATCTGCGAAGCCGCAAGGCTGGCAATCGAAAAATACGCGCCGGAGAGGCGCAGGAGCGGCCCTAAAATCAGCGCCATGATGACGGCGCCCGCGCCGCCCGCGACGACGCAGGCCAGCACCGGCAAATGGCTATGAAGCACCAGCAGCGACGTAGTGTACGCGCCGGCGCCGAAGAAGCCCACGTACCCGAACGGCAGATACCCGGTAAATCCGTAGATCAGGTTGAGCCCTTGCGCGAGCACGGCGAACGTCATCATCGTAAACAGCAGGCTTCGGTTGCTGTAAAAATGCGGCGCGAGCAAAAAGATCGCGGCGATCACGGCCAGCGTGATCGCGCTGGGAAGGATGGTGGCGGGCCCGCTGAGGGCGGGTTTTGCAATCGCGCGCATGCGTTAGGTGACCCGCACGGCTTTGCCGAGCAAGCCGGACGGGCGAATGAGCACGATGATCACGAGCAGTGCGTAGGGCACCAGATTCGACCACGATGGAAAGAACGTTTGCATGTACATCGTGCCGATGCCGAATACCAATCCTCCGACGATGGTGCCCAGCGGGTTGCCGAGCGAACCGATGATGATGACTGCAAACGATGTGGTCGTGAGTTCGTTGCCGATGTCGGGCGATATCGAACCGAGGAGATACGGCACGAAGACGCCCGCGATGCCGGCCAGCGCAAGGCCGATGATGAACGCAATCGCGGAGACGCGCTCGACATCGATGCCGGTCGCGAGTGCTTCCTCACGATTCGCCATGATTGCGCGCGTCGCAAAACCGAGGCGCGTCCGGGTGAAGTAGAGGTAGAGGCCGCCTATCGCCAGCAGGCTTGCGGCCGCGCCGACCCACCAGCTATCGGGGAATTGCTGCCCAAGAACGCCGATGTTCCCGCTGCCCAGCGCCGTTTCGGGCAGCGAGCGCTGGTTGGCGCCGAAGACCATCGTCAGCACCGCGTCGAGCATTTGAGCGATGCCGAAGAAGAGGATGAACGAGAGCATCTCGGGGTCGCGGCTGGCCTGTAGGCGCGGCACGACCGCGGCATAGAGCGGAATGCCGACGACGATCGCGCCGGCCACCGCTAACGGAATGCCGAAAATCGGGTTGAGATGCAGGTGTTGGACGAGCAGAAATGCGCCGTACCCGCCGAGCAGCACGAACTGCCCGTGCGCGAGATTGATCATGCGCATCACGCCGAAGATCAGGTTGAGGCCCACGCCGACCAATGCGAAGAATATCCCGTACAGGATGCCGCCGATCAATGCGTAGGCAAGAAGACTCGTGCTCATGCGCTCGTTACGTTCTCACGCGAAGTACTCCCGCCGGCTTGCGCCGGCGGGAGAGGTAGGCGACGTTAGTGCTGCGGTGCCGGATAGATGGGCTTGCCGGTACCTTTGCCCGGAGGAAACACGACAACGATCTTGACCCCCTGGCCTTCCGGAACGAGTTGTGCGACCGGGAGCAGCTCGCCGAGCTGCGCGCCGTTCTCATTGATCTTGAAGTCGCCGAGCACGGTCGTGGTCTTGCCCGACATATCCATCAAGGCTTGGTGGAAATCGAGCTGAGTGAAGGCCGGCGCCCTCGCGATCATATTCTGGATGATCAGGCCGGTGTTGTAGCCGGCGGCATCGAGGAAATTCGGCGCCTGGTGCATCGCCGCCGTGAAGTTCTTGACGAACTGGCTGGTGTTGTCACCGAGGTTGACGACGTCGTGGCGTACCAGCGGCGGCGTCGGGTAGGTGTAGGTATACGCCAGCGCCTTAGCGCCGACGTTTTTGGTCAGCAGCGCGAGCAGCTGCCCGGGGAAGATGGTGAAGGTCATGTTGAAATGCAGACCGCTCGAAGCGAGATCGCGAAGGAACGCGATATCGTTGGGTGCGTAGCCGAATTCCAACACGGCTTCCGGCCGCTGCGCGGCGATGGTGTGCAGGAGCACCGCGTAGTTCGATTCGGTGGTCGGCACGCCGTTGTAATAGACCGGCGTCACGCCGCCCTTTGCGAGCACGAACTTGAGCGTCTCGGCTTGCGATGCGTCGAAATCATTCGAGTCGTAGATGACCGCGACGCGTTTGATCTTCTGTTGCAGGATGAATTGCGCAAGCGGGATCGGCCAGACGGTGGAGGACGGGATGCTGACGTCGGCCAGATAGTCGGTTTTCTTGGTGAAGAAGTTCGCGCCCGAACCGGTCGGATCGACCAGCAGCATGTGATGCTCTTCGGCCAACGGAATCGCGACCGATGTCAGCACCGAGCCGAAATCGGCAACCAGCACGTCGACCTTGTCTTGCGTGATCAATTGGTTGTAGAGCGTCGTCGCGGTGGACGTGTTGCTCTGGTCGTCATAGGCGATGATTTTCACCGGGATCTTCTTGCCGTATGCCTTGACGAAGATGCCGCCGGTTTTGTTCACGGCCGCGGCCCAGTACTTCAGGCCCTGATACTGCCCCTGAGAAGCGACGGCGAACGTGCCGCTGCTCGCATAGAGCGTTCCGATCTTGATCTGCGAGGGCGCGGTGGCCGCCCGCGCCGTATGGACGAGGCTCGTGCCGATAATACTTGCGGCGACGAGGATGATGGCGAGTGCCGACCATTTGAGGCGGAATCTACGCATGCGTTTCTCTCCTTACTAAAGTCATAGGCCCGTCTGCGCCGTCCCCTTGCCCGGTGCCTGCCGAGCGAGGGCGCAGTCGGCACCCTTTTCGCGAGAGGCCATGCGCGGCCGCCCGGCGGAGTAGCGCGTATGAGCCAGAGCGAACGCATTGCCAAGGGGAAGGCGCTGAGGCGCACGGTGCTAGGATCGGCATACGTGGACAAGCCGGGGCCGCAGCCAACGAAGTTTCAAGCCGCATTTGCGGCGTTTGCGGAAGAGCACTGTTGGGCCAACGTGTGGATACGCCCGGGGCTCGCGCTGCGCGATCGCAGCGTGATCAACCTCGCGATCCTCGCGTCGCTGGCACGCTGGCCGGAGTTTGAAGTACACGTGCGCGGAGCGCTGAACAACGGCATTACCGAGGACGAGATCGTGGAGATCATCCTCCAAGCCGGCGTGTATGCCGGCATCCCGATCGCCTCCGAAGCCTTCCGCGCCGCCGACCGCGTCATCGCCGCATATCGAGCGGAGAACGGCTAGGGCAGGTTCCGAGCATCTTCGGCTCGCTCTTGGTCGAGATCGTCTTCCTCGCGCCGCTCGAGCTGCTCCTGAATCTCCGCCTTCACGTCGTCAGGTACGCTGGGGATCTCGAGCACTTGCCGGTCTTCGCCGGTGACCAGTGCGTCGATCTCCTCCTGCGTCGGTTCGTTTTCTGGAGATTGCATCATGTCAGCACCACCGCTAAAACGCGAACGGCACAATTTTGCTGCACTTGTGCCGTTCTTCGTGATCGTAACTGTTTTCTATGCCGCGATCGTTTTCATGAGAAGCGATACGTTTGGCTATAAGCACTTTTAAGTTTGCTCATGCAATTACATAAACAGTCCGTCATTTTGGGATTCCCGCCTTGGAGTTTTTTTGAACTCTTCCGGCTCGATTAGCGTAACGTTTTAATGTCCGTTTTTTGTGAAGGTCGTGCGAATATTCGATGACCCACGGCGAGCGCTTGCCGCCCTGCAACCCGCCCCCTTCATCAAATATTCCATTTGTTCGGTCAGGGTAAGAAGTATGAACGTCGATAAGATGGAGGCCTTCGCGGCACTCGACCACTATGGAATTCGCGTTGCTCGTAGCAAGTACGTGGACTCTGCCGAAGACGCGGTCGCTTTCGCCGAGCGACGCAATGCGCCGGACCCGCGGTTCGTCCCGATCGTGTTACGTGTCGCGGATGCAGCCGCGCAAACACCGCTGGAAAGCATCGAGGCCGTTCGAGAGGCCTACGAGGCGATTCGCCGCCATACCGCCGAGCCGATTCTGGCGCAAGTCTTTACCGGGCCTGGGACGGATATCGTGATTTTCGGCAAGACCGACGAATCGCTCGGGAAAACCATCGGCGTGCATAGCGCCACGCACAGCGTGCAGCGGACCGTGCCGCTCGGGCCGGAGAGCGCCAGGGAGCTGGCGAGCGAATACGAGGGCTACGGACACCACGGTTCGCGCGAAAGCGCGCGCCGAATGCTCGAACACCTTCTGGTACGCATCTCCGATCTCTTTGCCGACACGGAAGTGCGAGAGCTGCGCGTGGATGTCCGCCTGCATGAAAACGAGTACAGCGTCCTCGACGCCTCGATGTCGTCGCTCAAAGCGCTGCATATCAAACCTCGGCTGGACAAGCGTGCGCACGATCGCAAGGGTGACGAATACCGTCCGGCCGGCCGGCAGTAGCCGTCCCGTTTACGCGCTGCGGTGATCGACCGGAGTGACCGTGCTCGCCTGGGCACCTTTCTCGCCGGCTTCCTCCACGAATCTAACGGCTGAACCGACGCGCAAATGTTTGAACCCGTCGTTCAGAACGCTATTGCGGTGGAAGTACACTTCGTGCCCGTCGGGCGCGCGTAAGAAGCCAAAATCCTCGCCCAACGTCGCGACCTCGGCGGTGACCACAGGCTCGTGGGTCTTCACCGCTCCTGCAAGATGCCGGGCGTAGTCCTCCAAACGGCGGCCGGCTCTTCGAAACGCATCTTGCACCGCGACTTGCGCGTACTTGTGGACGGTGTCGAGCTCTTGGCTCTTGTGGACGCGTTGCGTTTCCGTCCGGGCTAGCGTCGCATGCTCGCTTGGGTCCTTGCTGACGACGATCTGTTCGCCGGGAACGTCGAGCACGATGCGAACCTGATACTGCGATCCCTCGATGTGGTGCTTCGGCTTGTCGATCACGACGCTGCAACTCGTGATCCCGTCGAAGAAGCGCTCGAGTTTCGTTGCTTCCTTGCGGACCAGGCTTTCCAGCGCGTCGCTCTGGTCCATGCCCTTGAACGTCGTGTGAATGATCGGAATCATAAAAGCACTCTCCCTGCGGCCAAGCTGACAACTGCTTGCAAAGTTGCTCCGCCTCGCAGTGTCGATGGTTGTTTTTTAAAATGATAGGCGTTGTATGCCATGCCATGGAGAAGGTTCGAAGAACGACCCGCCGTTCTTGAAATCTTCCTCAGCTTCGCCTCGCCGGGTCCCTATGCTCGCTCTACCTGAGGTAGGAGGCAAACATGAAAAGTACCGATCGCATCGCGATGTTCGACCGGACCGTCCAAGAAACGTACGAATGGCTCGACGATATTCAGCGCGAGGTAGAAGGCGGCGATACGTGGCCTGCCGATGCGTACGATCGCCCGGAAGCGCTGCAGGCGCTGCGCGGCGTACTGCACGCGTTACGCGACGAACTCGGCGTCGACCAAAATGCGAACCTCGCGGCCCAATTTCCCACGCTGATCCGCGGGATCTATTTCGAAAGTTGGAATCCGCCGAACGAGCCGATCGAACATGGGACGGCGGAGGCGTTCCTCAGTAAAATCGAGGACGCGTTCACCGGCTACGAGGAAGATTTCGACCCGGAATGGATCGCGCCCGGCGTTCTGGCGGTATTGATGCGCCGCATGCCCGAGGAATGCGCCAAGATCAAAAAGACGCTACCTAAAGATCTTCGCGATCTCTGGAGCCGCAACTGAGTGGAATCGGCCGGAAACATCTCGAATCTGCGCGCATGAAGACACCGCTGACCCCGCTGGAATTCATGCGCCGTGCCCGCCGCCTCTACGGCACACGCGAAGCCGTCGTCGACGAGGGCCTGCGCCTCACGTACGAGGCCTTGTTCGAGCGATGCGACCGATGGTCGGCAATCCTACAAGGCTACGGCATCGGCAAGGGCGACCGCGTCGCATACGTCGCGCCAAACACGCACGCCTTGCTCGAAGCCTTCTACGCCGTGCCGCAGATCGGCGCGATTTTGGTGCCGATCAATTATCGCCTTACGCCGAACGACTTCGCATACATCATCAATCACAGCGGCGCGCGGGTCGTCTGCGCTCATGCCGATTATCTGGACGCGATCGAGAGCATTCGCGACCAAATCCCCGGCGTCGAGCGCGTGATCGCGCTCGAAGGCGAGAAGCCCGACTGGCTCGATTACGAAACCGAGCTGGCGCGCGGCTCGGCGGCCGATGTCGTGCGGCCGGACATTTCCGAAGACGATCTCATCACGATCAACTACACCAGCGGCACAACCGCCAATCCGAAGGGCGTGATGATCACGCACCGCAATGCGTACTTCAATTCGGTCGGTACGCTGGTGCACGTGCACATGACGCCCGACGACCGCTATCTGTGGACGCTGCCGATGTTTCATGCCAACGGCTGGACGTTCGTGTGGACCGTGACGGCCGCCGGCGGCACGCACGTGTGCCTGCGCAAAGTCGAGCCCGCGAGGATCTTTGCGCTGATCAACCAGGAGCGGGTGACGATGCTGTGCGCGGCGCCCACGGTCCTGATCGGCATCGCGAACGCCCCGCAAGAGCTGCGCAGCGGTATGCGCCGGGGAGTGCGCGTCCTTACGGCAGGCGCGCCGCCGGCCGCTGCGACGATCGAGCGCATCGAGCACGACTTGGGCTGGGAGGTGACGCACGTGTACGGCCTCACCGAGACCGCTCCGTTCATTACGATCTGCGAACCGCTCGCGGAGCATGTGGAGCTCTCGCCCGGCGAACGCGCGCGCATCAAAGCGCGGCAGGGTGTGGAATTGATTACCTCGGGCGAACTGACCGTCGTCGACGAACGCGGGGACGAGGTGCCGCACGACGGTGCGACCGCCGGCGAGATCGTCGTGCGCGGCAACGTGGTGATGGAAGGCTACTTCAACGATCCCGAAGCGACGGCGCGCGCGTTCTACGGCGGCGTTTTTCACACCGGCGACGCGGCGGTGGTGCATCCGGACGGCTACGTGGAGATTCGCGATCGTCTCAAAGACGTGATTATCAGCGGCGGCGAGAACATCTCTTCGGTCGAGGTGGAGGGCTTGCTCTTACGTCATCCTGCCGTGCAAGAAGTTGCGGTGGTCGGCATTCCGGACGAGCGATGGGGCGAAGCGCCGCACGCATTCGTCATCGTCGCCGGCGGTGCAAGCGTTAGCGAAGAAGAACTGCGCGCGTTCGCGCGCGACGCGATGGCGCACTTCAAGGTGCCCAAAACCTTCCACTTCGTCGCGGAGCTACCCAAAACCGCAACCGGCAAAATCCAGAAATTCGTCCTGCGCGGCCGCTCCAGCGCCATCGGCACACAATAGCGGCGACGTGCTAGGCCTCGGGCGGCGCTCCGGCGATGAGCTGGGCGTAGCGGGTGCTGGCGTCGGTGGGGGTGCGGGTGAGGGAAGGATCGGTATCGAGATCGATGTGGTAGAGCCCGAAGTCGCTGTTGTCGTCGAAGACCAGGCCCCACTCGCGGTTGGAGGTGATGCTCCAGCAGAGATAGGCGGCGACGGGGACGCCGCGATCGACCGCGCGCCGCACTTCGCGGACATGCGCATCCAGGTACTTGGCGCGCGTGAATCCGTCGGCATTCGTAACGCAGCCGTTCTCGATGACGATGATCGGCTTCCCGGGGAACGTTTGCGCTTGCTCGCGCAGAATCGCATCGAGCGCGCCCGGCCAAACGGGAGCGCTGGCGTATTTGAATTCGGCGGCGGCGCTGAGGCGATGGAGTTCGGGCGGCCAGAAGGACGGAACGCCCCAGTAATAATCGACGCCGACGTAATCGAGCGCGCCGATACACTCAGGCGGGCAGAGAAACGCGGGAAGTTTGCCGGCCATGCCGAGATTCCACCAATTCGTGCCCAGCAGCGTGCCGAACATGGCGATACTCTTGCGCAGCGCGAAGAGCGTCTGTAACCACGAATGCGTCGCGCCGAAGCGCTTATCGCCTCGTAACGGCACGAATTCGACCTTATTCCCGTCGCCGAGAATGCGCAGCGCAAGCCGACGGGCGATCTCCGGCTCGAGGCCGGCGTAGCGCTGCGCCGGCGGCAGATGCGTGTCGCCCGCCGCTTCGCAAAGACCGGGAATGCCCGGGTGAATGCCGACTCGCAGTACGCCGCGCTTGCGGATGCGCCGCACCGATTCGTCCATATCCGGCACCACCGGCGTATCGCCGTCGTGCGACCCGACGGCGCCCGCTTGCACCTTCGATGTGCCGAGGTTCGCGATCGTTTTGCGATTCAGCACGTCCGGCATATCGGGATGGGTACGTTTTAAATCGCGCAGCGCGAGATCGACGGTGTTGAGCAGCGTGCGGCTGCCGAAGGCCATGGCGATCGCGAAGTGTTGGCCGGGCCCCGGTAGCCGCGTAAGCGAGAGCGGTGCGTTCGCATATTGGCGCAGGACGACGTCGTCGTCGAACACCGCGTCGAGTTCGCCGCCGCGCAACGCGGCGACCGCGTCCGCTACACCGGCAAAGTATCGAACTTGTGCCGCTGGAAGGCTACCGGTTGCGAGCTTTGCGGGCAGCATATCGGAGACGACGCCGACGCGCCCGGTCCAATATGCGAAATCTTGCGGTAGCGTCAACGACGCGGGATGCAGCACGCAGAGGTGCGTGGTGTAATACGGCTCCGAAAAGAGCGTGCGCTCTTCGCGCGTCTGCGTCATCGTGATCTGCGCGATCGAGATATCGACTTGGCCGCCTTCGAGCAGCCACGGTTGCGAGAGCCGCGCCGCTTGCCGCTTCGCCTGTTCGGGCGATTGCAGGTGCGTTGCGTTGCGATCGATCCAGCGCTGCAGCCAGCGCGGCAGGCCGAGCACGAGCGGGTTAGTTCCGACTGGCGCGCGCGGATGATAGCGTTGGATCGCCGCGCGCGATAGGGCGTGCGCGCGAAAGAGATTCGGGATCAGCTTGAGCACGTCTTCCATCTGGCGATCGCTCGTCATATATGGCGGCTGCCCGGGCGGCATCGCATAGCTGCGCATCCAAAAACCGCGGATCCATCCGTAAACGAGTTGATTCGGTTCGTTCAGCGTGACGTAGTAGTCGATCAGATCGCCGAGGCGCTGCGCGACGATCGCCGCATACGCGACCATGCGATCGGGAAAGCCTGCATCGAGCAGCCCCGCGCCGTCGCCCGCAGCCTGCACGTGGAGCGGCCACGTGTTGTGCACCAGAGTGACCACGGTCTGCATGCCCGCGTCGCGCATGGTTTGCAGCACGTCGCGATAGTGCGCGAACGCCGCGTCGTCCCAGACGCCCGGCTTCGGCTCGAGCCGCGCCCACGAGAGCGAGAGCCGGAACGCCGTGCACCCGAGCGATCGCGCGAGCGCCACGTCTTCGCGATAGCGATTCCAGAAATCGGTCGCTTTGCCGCGCGGGACCAGGCCGCGCACGCGCTCCCACACGTCGCGAATGTCGTCGTGGCCGTCGTAGGCTTCGCACTGATGATCGGCGGTGGCAACGCCGAAGCGCATCGGTTGGGGCATGTTCGCGAATTGCGGTGGCCGCAGGGGGCATCCCTTTGCCGGAGCGAACGCGGCGGGCTATGAGGTTCGCAAACAAAACCTGTATCGTGACGGGCGGCGGCTCGGGAATCGGCCGCGCGACGTGCCTGCAGATGGCCGCCGAGGGCGGGCGCGTCGTCGTTGCCGATCTGCAACTCGCCCCCGCGCAAGCGACTGTCGATGCCATTAAGGCCGCGGGCGGAACGGCGATCGCCGCGCAAGTGGATGTCGGGAACTCGACGCAGGTGCAAGCGGTGGTCGCGACCGCGCTCTCAACCTACGGCACGCTCGATGTGATCGTGAACGACGCCGCGATGATGACCTTTACGCCGATCGCCGATATCGCCGAAGCCGATTTCTTTCACGTCATCACGACGAACCTCGGCTCGGTGTTTTTCTTCGCGAAGTACGGAGCGCCGCACATGCCGCCGGGCTCGGCGATCGTGAACCTGAGTTCGGTGCACGCCCATGCGACCACGCCCAACGTGGTGCCGTATGCCTCGTCGAAGGGCGCGATCGAAGCCTTTACGCGCGGTTTCGCGATCGAGATGGAGCCGCGCAAGATTCGCGTGAACGGCGTTGCGCCGGGTGCCGTCGATACGCCGATGCTCTGGAACAATCCCAACATCAAGAGCGGCGTCGAAAAAGTGCAAGGCGCGGTCGGTAAACCGGAAGATCTCGCCGCGGCGATCTGTTTCCTCGCCTCCGACGATGCCGCATTCGTAAACGGCACGACGCTGCTGGCCGACGGCGGCCGCTTAGCCCACTTGCCATAATGCCGATGCTGCGTTTTACGCGATCACGTTTCGGCTGACGGAGCGGACGGAGGTGGTGCCGGTGAGGGCCATCGTCGTATCGAGTTCGGTGCGCAGGATCTCGATCGCGCGCGTGACGCCGGCTTCGCCGCCCGCGCCCAGGCCGTAGATGTACGCGCGCCCGATGATGCAGGCGTGCGCGCCGAGGGCGAGCGCGCGCAGCACGTCTTGCCCGCTACGGATGCCGCCGTCGAAGAGCACCTCGGTCTGCGAGCCGACGGCTTCCGCGATGGCGGGCAGTACCGAGATGCTCGACGGTGCGCCGTCGAGCTGGCGCCCGCCGTGATTGGAAACGACGATCGAGGTGGCGCCGCTTGTAGCCGCGATGCGCGCGTCTTCGACATCGAGCACGCCTTTGATGACGAGCGGCCCCGGCCAGAGCCCGCGAATCCATTCGATATCGCGCCAGTTCAGCGTCGGATCGAATTGCGTGGAGACCCACTGCGAGAGGGTGGTGACGCTATCCATGCCCTTGATGCGCCCGGCGAGATTGCCGAAAGTTTTGCGCTTGCCGCGCAGCACGCTCAACCCCCAGCTCGGTTTGGTGGCGACGTCGACGAGATTCGCAAGCGTCACTTTGGGCGGCACCGTGAGGCCGTTCTTCACGTCGCAATGGCGTTGCCCGAGCATGTTCATATCCATCGTCACCATGAGCGCGCTGCAGCGCGCGGCGACGGCGCGCGCGATCATATCGCGCACGAAGCCGCGATCGCGCATGACGTAGAGCTGGAACCAGAACGGCTTTTCGACCGCAGCCGCGACGTCTTCGATGGAGCAGATCGACATGGTGCTCAAGCAGAAGGGGATGCCCGCCGCCTGCGCGGCGCGACACGCAAGAATCTCGCCGTCCCCGTGCTGCATGCCTAAGAGGCCGATCGGCCCAAACGCGAACGGCAGCGACGAGGGCTCGCCCGCGATCGTGGTTGAGAGATCGCGCGAGCCGACGTCGATGCCGATGCGCTGCCGAAAGTTGAGGGCTTCGAGCCCGTGCCGATTCGCGTTCAGCGTTGCCTGCGCATACGAGCCGTGATCGCCGTACTGGAAGAACGCGCGCGGCACACGGTGCAGGGCCATCTCGCGCAGGTCGGAGATCGAGGTCGCCTTACGCAGGCGTTCGGGCATAGCGGAGGTGCCTGCAGTAGCCATAGTCGGCACATTCGCGGTTTGCGGCGCCACCTCTTCAATCAAGCGCTTGACCTGCCTGGGCGGCGGCAAAGTGGCCCGCGACCTGCGCTTCGGCTATAATCGTCGGATGAGGCTAGCCGGCTCGAGGGCGCGTTTTCGAGCATACGCGTACGGCCTGGTGACGACGGGCATCGTGCTGATGTTTGCGCTGGCCGAATGGTGGTCCGAGAGGTATGTGGCCGATCGTTCGCGCGTTGCCGGGGCCGCAGTGGAAATCGCGATCGTCGTCCTGGCCACGCTGGCATTTACGCCGATTCATCGGCGCACGGAAGCCGCCGTTGAAGGCGCGTTCACGAAGAAGCGCCGTGAAGCCCGAGCAGCGTTGACGCGGTTGCGAAACGAGCTAACGTCGTTCAACGATGCGGCGCAACTGCTTCGCCGCGTTATCGAAGCGCTGAACGAGCACATGGGCGCGGCTTGTAGCGCCGTGTACGTGCGGAACGGCGCTTATGTGCCCGAGGCGTCGTCTTACGATTGCCCGGTCGAGCACGTTGAAGCAGCAGACCCCCTCGTCGTGCGCTTGCGATCGTCGGGGGAGCCGGCGAACCCTCGCGCGCTCCGATCGCAGGCGCCCGGCGATCTCGCTTTCCCCATGATGGCGAGCGGAACGTTGGTCGGTTTTCTGGTGCTTACGCCGGGGCGCATCGAATGCGAACCGGAGGATTGCCGCAGTATAGCGACGCTGGTAGAAGCCGCGGGCCTCGCCCTCGTCGCGCTCAACCCGAAGTTGCGCGCGCAAGAGTGTCCGCGAAACAATCTTCCGCGAATGCTCACCTCGTTCGTCGGGCGCGAGGCGGAGATCGCGGATCTCCTCGCGCTGCTGGAACAGCACGATCTCGTCACCGTGGTCGGGCCCGGCGGGGTGGGAAAGACGCGAGCCACGCTACAGGCCGTTGTCCCGTTGCTGGACCGGTTCGACGACGGCGTGTGGGTGGTGCGGCTCGCGCCGCTTTCGAGTGGAAACGATATTCCAGCGTCGATCGCGCACGATATGGGCCTGCGGCTTGCCCCGAAAGACGATCCGCTCGAAGCGCTGGTAGAATCGCTGCGAGATAAGCACGCGCTGATCGTCGTCGATAATTGCGAGCATCTCATCGAGCCCGCGGCGCGCGTTGTCGCCGCGATATTAGGGGAGTGCCGGAAGATCAAAGTCCTGGCCTCCAGCCGCCAGAGCCTGGACATTACCGGCGAATGCATCTATCGGCTCGACCCACTTGGGCTGCCGGTGCAGGATGATCTCGAGCATCTCAGCGCCGCCGATGCGATGCAGAGCCCCGCAATCCGGCTCTTCGCCGAGCGTGCCGCGGTGCTCGACCGGCGTTTTACGCTAAACGACGAGAACGCGCCGGCAGTCGCCGAAATCGCCAGAAAACTCGACGGCATTCCGCTGGCCATCGAGCTCGCCGCTTCGAAGACGGCCACGCTCACGCCAAAGCAACTCTCGCAACAATTAGACGAGCGGCTGTTACTCCTATCGGGAACCGGCAGCGATCTCGCGCCGCGGCAGCGGACGCTGCGCGCGCTGATCGATTGGAGCTTCGATCTGCTCGACGACGAGGAACGTGCCGTGCTCTTGCGGCTCGCGATCTTCGTCGGCGGATGGACGCTGGAATCCGCTTCGGCGGTGTGTGCTGGAAACGGTATCGATCGGGAGCGCATGGACGACGTACTCGGAGCGCTCGTTTCCAAATCGCTCGTTTTCGTCGATCCCTTTGGCGAAGAACGGCGTTACGGCATGTTGTTCATCCTGCGGAGATACACCCGCGACCGTTTGGAGGCCGCGGGCGACGCCGGCGACATCGCCGCCAAGCACGCGCGTTTTTTCATGGCCTTCGTCGAATCTCTGGCGCCGCTCGTCGAGTCGTTGGAAGACGTACGATGGCAGCACGCACTCACTCGCGAGATTGGGAATATTCGCGCCGCGCTGGATTGGGCCATTATGCAAGGGAACGATGTGGAGACGGGCCTGCGTCTGCTCGCGCAAATGGAATGGCCGGAACTCGTGACGACGCCGCAGCAGGCGATGCGCTGGTTCGATGCGGCCAAAGCATCGGCCAGCACCGCCGATGCTTTGACGAAAGCGCGAGCGCTGCGCCATCACGTGCGACTGGAATGGCTCGTTGGCCGCCCGATCGACGGCCGAGAGAAGGCCGCCATCGAAGCGCTGGATGCCGCCCGGGCTTCCTCCAATCCGGATGAGATCGCGCGAGCATTGGCAAATGTGGGAAGCGTCCACCGGGACGCGGGCCGCTTTGAGGAGGCAGAGAAACTCTTTGCGCAAGCCTATCAAGCGCCCCACGCGCTCTCGACGCTATCTGTCAATGATGTGTTGCGTAATTGGGCAATCGCGAATTTACAACACGGCGATATCGATACGGCGCGGCGTCGTTTTTCCGAAGTGGCGAGCAGGGAGCGCCCCGGGAGCGAAGCGTATGCGAGCGCCTTGCTCAACCTAGGCGAGCTTGAGTTCGCGGCCAATAACGTTGACGCCGCTCGCTCCGCCGCCGCAAAGGCGCGCGAGGCATTCGCGCAACTCAACGCTGCGCCGCTTGCTCTCGCGGTATGCAATCAGGCGGCCTACGCGATGGCCGTTGACGATTTCGATGAAGCGCGGAACCTTTTGCGGGAGGCCCTTAGCCTCTTGAAAAAATCGGGCGCCCGTTGGATGATTACCGCACTCGAACACCACGCCACGCTGGGGGTGTTGGTACATGAAAACGAGCGTGCGGCTGCTTTGCTGGGATTCACCAACGCACACTACGTTAAGACAAACGACACTCGCCAGCGCACGGAGCAATTCGGATACGAACGGGCGATGCGCTTGCTCTCCGACGTTTATGCGGAAGACGAGCTTGTGCGGCGATTGAGCGCCGGAGCCGGCCTAACGGCGGACGAAGCGCTCGAACACGCTGCGGCGATAAGCCAGCATATCCGGCCACCGGCGGCGACCGCCGCTATTTAGGAGCAATAACATGTCGACCATGACGCAGACCAAAGCCGGGACCTACATCGACGAGCACGGAAAAACCATCGACCAACTGCACGATAAACTTGAAGCGATTCCGGATGTCGATAAGGAGAAGCTTGAGAAGGTCGTCGAAACATACAAAACTGCGCATAAAAAATTTCACGACGATGCGCTAGGCTGTATGAATTAGTAGCGCCTCGATCGCTCGGCCCAACGGGACGCCCAAGCCGGTGCACGCATTCCATCCGGCGTGCGCTTCAAAATGGCCATTGCTTCCGTCAACGATCTCGCGGAAACCCGTCGGATGCGAAGCATAGAGTAAGGGCGCAAAAAAACCAATCGGCGTGCCCAGGCGCTGGTTGACACGCGCGGCAAGCGCTGCCCACATCGGAGCGACAGCGCTCGTTCCGCCGACCGCGAGTTCGACGCCGTCCAGGTAGACGAGATAGCCGGGCGATTCCTGCGCGGCGATATCGGGCACTCCGCGTCCGAGAGCCGCGCTCTGCGCTGGTCCCGCGGGCATGGCCTTCTGCCAGGACGGCGCGCCGAAGCGCTCGCTGAAGCCGCCGCCGGTGTTTTCCCACACCGTTTCCTGCAGCGTGGGCGAATCGGCAACGATCGTGGTCGCGCCGCACGCATGAACGAAGGGGCTCGACGCCGGCGCCAGCACGTGCGGCCGCCCGTCGTACTGCAATTCAGCACCGTTATCACCCGAGGCGCAGAAGACACTCACGCCGAGGAGTGCCGCGGCGGCGAACAGCTCTTCGAGGATGCTCACGGCCGCTGGAGTCCACAACTGTTCGGGCCACCCGTAACTGATCGAGAGAATCGAAGGCGCGAGTTCGTCGTCGAAGATCGCGGTACGAATCGCATCGAGGAAGCCGCGTTCGCTGTCGGGTGCTTGGTAGATCACCGTGCGCGCCCCGGGCGCAAGCGCCGAGATGATCTGGATATCGAGGGCGGCTTCGAGGTCTTTCGTGGTTTGTATGTCGTGCTGTAACGCCGCGTTATCGATGCGCTTGATGATGGGCG
>DATKQG010000015.1 GCA_035532835.1 Candidatus Dormiibacterota bacterium | reverse complement strand
GCCCAAATGCGGGCCGGAATATCGCCGCCGTACGATTCGTTCATCCGCGAGTAGTTGTCGTTGCCGATCCATACCGCCGTCACCAGATCCGGCGTGTAGCCGACGAACCACGCATCGCGGAAATCGGACGTCGTCCCGGTTTTTCCGGCGGCCGGTCGACCGATGATGGCATTCGGATACCCCGTGCCGTGCGTGATGACGCCCTCGAGCATCTTGGTCACGATGTAGGCGGTGCCCGCACTCACCACTTCGTCGGCCGGCGGATACTGATCGTCCAAGACGACGTTGCCGAGCGAGTCCTTCACCACGCGCAGCGCGGTCGGGTCGATGTGAATGCCCTGGTCGGCAAGCGTTTGATATCCGCTCGCTTGATCCAGCACCGTCACCACCGAGGATCCTAACGCGAGCGAGAGATTCGCGTCCAAGCGCGCGCGCACGCCCATCTTATGCGCGTATTCAATCACCTTATCCAGGCCGATCTGGTCCGCAAGTTTGACGGCGACGACGTTACGCGAGAGCGCGAGCGCGGTCGCCAGGGTCACCGGGCCCATAAAACGGCCGTCGTCATCTTTGGGGTACCACGTCGTGCCGTCGCCCATCGGATAGCCGACCGGCGAATCGTCGATGCGCGTCGATGCCGGCATGCCGGAATCGATCGCCGCGGTGTAGAGATAGGCTTTGAACGACGAGCCGGGCTGGCGATGCGCCTGCCACGCGCGATTGAACTGATTGCTCAACGAGAAGCCGTTGCCGCCGATCATGGCGACGATCTCGCCGGTGGACGGACGGATCGCGACCAGCGCGCCTTCGTGTGCGTTGACGCCTTCGGCGCGCGCTTGCGCGATGCCCCACGTGACGGCATCCTGCGCGATCCGCTCCATACGCGGATCCAACGCCGTATCGACTTGTAAGCCGCCCTCTTCTACCGCTTGGGTGCCGAAGAGTTTGTCGAGCTGCGCGATCACATAGGTCGTGTAATACGGATAGAGATAGCCCTGTAATCCCGACGCACGCTGCTTGGCTAGGCCCAGCGGCGCATCGTACGACGCGTCGGCGTGCGCCTGGGTGATGAAGCCGCTCGCGACCATCCGATCGAGCACGTGGCGCTGCCGCTCGCGCGCCAATTGTAAATTGACGAACGGCGAATAATCCGAGGGCGCCGCCACGACGCCGGCGATCATCGCGGCTTGGGCCGTATCGAGCTTGTCGACGCTCTTGCCGAAGTAGGTGTGGGCGGCAGCGTCCACGCCGTACGCGCCGGAGCCGAGGTAGACGATGTTGAGATAGCGCTCGAGGATCTCGTCCTTCGTATAATAGCGCTCGATCTCCATCGCCAGCAGCGCCTCCTGAATCTTGCGCGAGATCGAAATCTCGTCGTTCAGGAACAGCTTGCGCGCGAGTTGTTGCGTGATCGTGGACGCGCCCTGGAACTGCTGGTGCGTGAGGTCGGCGATGGCGGCACGCAAGATGCCTCCGAAGTCGACGCCGTGGTGATAGTAAAAATTGTGGTCTTCGTTAGCGATAAAGGCGTGTTGCACGTCGAGCGGGATGCGCGCGATCGGCACCCAGACGCGGTTTTCTTTATATACCGAGGCGATGAGCGTGCCGTCACGGGCGAAGATCCGCGTGGAGCGGGCCGGCTGATAATCGGCCATCCGGCTGATGTCGGGTAGCTTGCGCGAGTAGGTCGCCACGATGCCGGCCACCGTGCCGATACCGAAGAGCACCAACAGCAACGCGCCGATCCAGACTCCGCGCCAAACGGAGCTGCGCCGCACCTTAGGCTTTCGCGTTCGCAACCGCACTAAGTACGCCGTTTACGAAGCGCCCGGAATCCTCGGTGGAAAATTTTTTCGCCAGCTCGACGGCTTCGTTGATCACCACCGGAGCCGGCGTCTGCGGGCGACAACGCAATTCGAACGTTCCCATTTCAAGGAGTAAACGGTCGATCGTCGGCAAACGTTCGACCGTCCATCCCTCCATGAGCGGCGCGAACGCACTGTCGGCTTCGTCCGTATAGTCGAGCGAACCGAGCACGAGATCCTTGACGAACGCGCGATGCTCGGCCGGGGCCGCATCGCCGATGATCTCGCTTAACGCATCCGCGGCGTCGCGATGTCCGACGACGATCGAGTAGAGTGCTTGCAGAGCTTGTTCGCGCCCCATGCGCCGAGATGCCACTGCTACACCCGCGCCTTGAGCAGCGAGGGTAAGAAACCGATATCGTAACGGCCTTCGCGAAAGCGCGGGTGCGCCAAGATTTCCAGGCATTGCTCGATCGTGGTATTCACGCCGTCCACGACCGTCTCGCGCAACGCCCGCTCCATGCGCGCGATCGCGGCGTCGCGCGTCTCGCCGAACGCGACGATTTTGGCGAGCATCGAATCGTAGTACGGCGGAATCGTCGCCCCGGCGTAAACGTGCGTATCGACGCGGATCCCCGGCCCGCCCGGGAACACGACGTCCGCGAGGGTCCCGGCCTGCGGGGCGAAGTTGTTGGACGAATCCTCGGCGTTGATACGACACTCGATGGCGTGGCCGCGGGCCACCAAATCGCGCTGCGTGTACCCCAGCGTCTCGCCCGACGCAATGCGAATCTGCTCTTTGACCAAGTCGATGCTGTAGACCATTTCGGTGACCGGGTGCTCGACCTGGATGCGCGTGTTCATCTCCATAAAAAAGACTTGGTCGCCGCTCACGAGGAACTCGAGCGTCCCGGCGTTGCTATACCCGACGTGCTTGCAGGCGCGCACCGCCATATCGTGGAGCGCGTTGCGCGCTTTTTGCGAAAGGTTGGGCGCGGGAGCCTCTTCGATCAGTTTTTGGTGCGACGGCTTCTGCACCGAACAGTCGCGTTCGCCCAGATGCACCACATTGCCGAACGAGTCGGCCAAGACTTGAACCTCGATGTGACGCGGATCGATGATGAGCTTTTCCATGTAGAGCCGGCCGTCTTTGAAACTCGCTTCGGCTTCGGCCGTCGCGCTCGAAAACGCGCGCTCGAGGTCCTGCTCGTTCCCGACCGTGCGCATCCCCTTGCCGCCGCCGCCGGCCGTGGCCTTGAGGAGCACCGGGTAGCCGATCTTCTTCGCCGCCTTGCGCGCTTCGTCGGCCGAACTCAGAATATCGGTGCCGGGCGTGGTCGCTACGCCGGCGTCGTGCATCACGCGTTTGGCCGTCGCCTTATCGCCCATCGCGGCAATGACGCTCGGCTTTGGGCCGATGAACGTGAGGCCGTGGTCGGCGCAGATCTCGGCGAAGCGAGCGTTCTCGGCCAGGAAACCGTAGCCGGGATGAACGGCGTCGCAGCCGGTGATCAGCGCCGTTGAAATGACGTTGGGTATGTTGAGGTACGACCGCGCCACCGGGCCCGGGCCGACGCAGAAGGCCTCATCGGCTTGCCGCACGTGCAGCGACTCCCGATCGGCCTCTGAGAACACCGCAACCGTACGCACCCCTAGCTCTTGGCAGGCGCGATTGATACGCAGGGCAATCTCGCCGCGGTTGGCGATCAACACTTTTTTGAAAATCGATTTATCCTCGGTCGAGTTCGAAGAGCGGCTGGCCGTACTCCACCGGGTCGCCGTCGGTCGCGCGGATGGCGACAACGCGACCCGCACCACGACTGCGCACCGGATTGCGGATGCCTAGTGCTTCAATATACGCCAGTTCCCGGTCGCCCTCGAGGCGTTCGCCCTCGAACGGCTGCGGCCGGCACAAATGAAAGATCCCCACGAGGTCGGCCCGCACCGTATCGAGTTTGACCGGCGCGGCAGCCGTCGCGGATTCGAACTCGGACGGAAGCTCCGCGAGCCCGGCGGGTACGTAGTTACGCGCGAGTTCGATCGCCTCGTGCTTGCGCTCGACCCGAACGCGAAGGAGATCGCTCGCAACAAAGGCCTGCGCTAGGACGCGCACGCGCTCAGCGAGGCCGGATAGGTGCTGCTCGTCGGACATGACCGCCTTCGTTTCGCTACGGACCTCGCCTGCCCCGCCCCGCGGGTTTGGGGCGCCAAGCGGCGGCCGCCGAAGGCTCGCTTGGCGGCGACCCTTGCCGTGTCCCCGGCAAGACCTCCTCAGCCCGTTCGACCAACGTATGGCGTAACGCCGTCGCGCTCGGAAGCTTGCAACGCGTCGCGCGCCGGCCGATAGCGATCGTCGATCTCCGCCAACGGGACGAGCACGAACGCTCGCTCGTACAGGTGCGGGTGCGGAACGCGCAGCGTGGCCAGCTCCACGCTTTCGTCGTCGTAGGTGAGAATATCCAGATCGATCGCTCGCGGCCCCCAGCGCTCGCCGGGCGTGCGCCCAAGCCGCGTCTCAATCGCCTTGAGCGCATCGAGCAACGCTAACGGCGTAAGATCGGTATCGAGCCGAACGACCGCGTTGATGAAGGCGGGCTGATCGGTTCTTCCCCAAGGAGCGCTGCGATAGAGCGACGATTGCGCGCGCACCGAGCCGAGGCTCGCCAATGCGACGATCGCATCGCGTACGCGCGCCGCCGAGTCGCCGAGGTTGGAGCCGATTCCGACGTACGCTAGCGCCAACGCGGATTGTCGCGCTCGAGCGTGACCGACGGCGTAGCGCCTTCGAGCAACGCCGGTTTCGCAATGGAGATCTGCGCGCGCCGTACGCGCGCGTCGGCGAAGACCACGTGCAGCAACTCGCCGGCGAGCCGCTCCAACAGTGCGTAGGAACGCGTGCGTACGATTTCGGTGAGCCGGCGATGCAGGCCGGCGTAGTCCACCGTGTCTCCCAGCACATCGGAAGCCTGGGCCGAGCGCAAATCGACCTCGAGCAGCACGTCGATATCGAAGGGCTGCTCGCGATCGCGTTCTCCCGGATTCGCTCCATGGCGACCGTAGACGCGCATGCCGCGCAGCGCTATGCGGTCCACGTTGCCGGCCTCCAGCCACGCTCGATCGCATCGCTCACCGCGATGACGTCGCGCGTCTCCGCAACGTCGTGCACCCGCACGATATCGATGCCGGCTGCAATCGCGAGCGCGGTCGTAGCGGCGGTGCCGAAGGCGCGCTCGGCGGGTTCGCGCCCGGTGAGTTTGCCAAGCGTCGATTTACGCGACGTCCCAAGGAGCGTCGGAAACCCGAGCTGCGTGAGACGCCGTAACTCGGCGAGAACCGCGATATTTTGATCGGCCGTCTTCCCAAAGCCGATACCCGGGTCGACGATCATCGGCACGCCGCACGACCGGGCCCGTTGCGCGGCGTCGCGCAGCGCCGCTACCACGTCGTCCATCACGTTGCCGTCGTAATGCGTGCCGTGCTGATTGTGCATGGCGACGAACGGCGTGGCGCATTCGACCGCAACGGCCAGCATGTCGTCCGGCGCGCCCCAGACGCAGTTGATGATGTCGGCACCCGCCGCGCACGCGGCCTTTGCCACCGCCGGCTTGTACGTATCGATCGAAATCGGAGCGCTCGGTAGCGCCGAGCGCACGCCTCGGATCACCGGCACGACGCGAGCGAGTTCTTCTTCCACGTCCAGCAGGGTGTGGCCGGGGCGCGTCGACTCACCGCCGATATCTAAAATATCCGCGCCACGCTCCCATTGACCGATCGCACTCGCGATCGCGAGTTGCGCGTCCTCGATGCCGTCGCCGGAGAACGAATCCGGAGTGACGTTGACGATCGCCATGAGATAGGTTCGGGCACCCCAGTCGAACGTCGTGTCGCGAACGCGGAGCGGCTCGCGATCAGACATGCGCGGTATCGAAATCGAGAACGTGCTCGAACCACCACGCTCGCAGCATCGCGACGATGAACGTCGACCCCGTTACGACGACGACGTCGTCGTCCGTTGCCGAGCGCCTCGCAACCGCCAAGGCTTCGACCGGATCGTCGATCGCGCGGCCCCAAGCCCCGATCGATTCCGCAATCGCGGCGAGACGCGCCGGCCGCATCGCCTGCCGCCCCGCTGCGGCGAACGTCGTAAAAATGAACGATGCTCCGGCCGAAGCGAAGGCGCGCAAGATCTGCTCGGCATCCTTACTCTGACCGATGGCGACGACGAAGCGAAAACGCCGCCCGGGGAATCGCTCTCGCAACGACATCGTCAGGTGTTCGGCTTTCTCGGCGTTGTGTGCGATGTCGAATACCACGCTCGGATGGCCGCTGAAAAGTTCCATGCGTCCCGGAATCGCAAGGTGAGCGAACCCGGTCTCGATCGCCTCGATACTCGGGCGCAGGTTCGCATCGAGAGCCTCCAGAGCCACGATCGCCGTTGCGGCATTCGCGCGTTGAAACTCACCCAGGACCGGAAGTGCGATGTCGTAGCGTCCGCGCGCCGTTGTAACGTTGAAACGCTGTCCCGCGCGCGCGGCCTCGTAGTTTTCGACGGCCGCCGCTTGCGCAACGCGCACGACCGGCGCACCGACCTCCCGCGCGTGCGCCTCGATTACGGCGAGCGCCTTCGGGTCTTCGGCCGCGAGCACGAGCGGAACGTACGGCTTCGCAATACCGGCCTTTTCGCGCGCGATCTCTTCGATCGTGTCGCCCAGAACGTCCATGTGATCGAAACCGATCGAGGTGATGACGCCCACCTGCGGCACGATGACGTTGGTGCCGTCGAGCGAGCCGCCCAGGCCCACTTCGATCGCCGCGATATCGACCCGTTCTTGCGCAAAATAACAGAACGTCAACGCGAGAAGCGTCTCGTAATAGGTCGGTCGGCCGTGCGCCTGCGTCGTCCGCTCGATCGCGGGCATCATCTCGTCGAGCAATGCCGCAAAACGCTCCTCCGCGATCGCGACGCCGTCGATGCGCGCGCGCTCGGTCATCGAACGAAGGTGCGGCTTGGTATGCAGGCCGACGCGCATGCCGGCGGCTTGGAGCGCCGCGGCGATCATCGTCGACGTCGAGCCCTTTCCGCTGGTGCCGGCGACGTGCAGGCTGAGAAATGCGCGCTGAGGGTCGCCGAGTTCGCGCATGAACGCGTGCATGCGCTCCAAACGGTAGGGCAGCCGGCGCGAGATCGTTTCGTTGATGGTGCCCAGCAGATAGTGCTCGGCTTGGCGGAACGACATGCTCATCCGTCGATCACGTCGCCGCGCAGCAGCTCGAGCGCGTGCGGCAGAACCGGAAGGATCACGTCGAGCGACTCGGCGACCGCTTTGGGGCTACCCGGCAAATTGACGATCAAGGTCCGGTGACGCACCCCGGCGATCGCTCGCGAGAGCATCGCGGTGCGAACGATCTGCATCGAGGCGGAGCGGATCGCCTCGGCGATGCCCGGCACTTCGTAGTCCAGAATCGCGGCGGTGGCCTGCGGCGTTCGATCGCGCGGCCCAAGGCCGGTCCCGCCGCTGGTGAGCACCAGTGCCGCACTTCCCCGATCGGCGATATCGATCAACTCAGCCTGAAGCGACCCGGGATCGTCCGGAAGCACGAGCTCACGCACGATATCGTAGCCGCCGCCGAGCCGCTCGCGCATGACCGGAATGCACGCGTCAGCTCGCCGGCCGTCGGCGGCGCGGTCGGAAAGAACGATCAACGCCACGGTAAAGCTCACGCCGGCGCCAGCCAATGCCCGCTCTTCCCACCGGTTTTTTCGAGCAGCCGGACGGACTCGATGCAGATGCCCTTGTCCATCGCCTTGCTCATATCATAGATGGTCAGCGCGGCCACGCTGGCGGCGACCATCGCCTCCATCTCAACTCCGGTCTGCGCGCTGGTGATCGCCTCGGCCACGATCCGCAAGGTGGTGTCGTCGAACCAGTCGATCCGCACGTCGACGCGAGCGAGCGGCAGCGGATGGGCAAGCGGAATTAAGGCCGCAGTTTGTTTGGCAGCCATGATGCCGGCCAACTGCGCGGTGACGAAGGCGTCACCCTTGGGAAGCGTCGATTCTCGCAGCACCGTCGCGGCCTGGGGGCTCATCCGTACGCGAGCCTCGGCGCGCGCTGTGCGCGTCGAGACGGCTTTGCCCGAGACATCGACCATGGAAATGCTGCCGTCGGTTAAAATATGTGAGGGTTTCTGCACGGCAATATGTAAAGCGCGGTAGTTAATGACGCTATTCCAGGACACCGGCGGCGATCCTCGGGCGACGGCTGCCCGATTGGCCGACGTCCTCGCGTGGTACGGGGCGGTGGGCGACGCCGCTTGCGGAAATCCGAGCGGCTTCGCACTTCGCAAAGCGGCCCTCGGTGCGGCTCTGGCAGAAACCGTGAGCCCCGACGAAGAGGAACGCCCCGCCATTGCGTTCGCGGGGCTGTTGCACGCGATCGGCGCCATCGGGAACGCGGCCTTTAAAAAGGGCGGCGATCCGCTCTCCGAACGTTCGGCGCGCATCGAGGCCTGGGACGTTCCCGCGCAGGGAGCGCGAATCTGCGCCGCGATGGGCATGCTCCCGGCGGCCACGCCGGACATCGTTCGCTGGCAAGCCGAATGTTGGGACGGCACCGGATTCCCCGATCAGTTACGCTGGCACGGCATACCGCGCTCGGCGCAATGCCTGCTGTTGGCGGACGTTTTTCTGCGAGCCGAAGATCCCGACGACGCGCTCGCGATGGTCTACCTCCGAAGCGGGCGTTCGTTTGGCCCGGATACAGCCCGGGCGTTCACTTCGTGGTTTCATCTCAACGGCGGAAACGTTCCCGCACCGGTGCTTCCAATCGATGCGCTGACGGCCGCACCCGGCGACGATCTCGCCCTGTTGGATGCGATCGCCGGTCGCGTCGATGCGCACAACGGCGTGCCGGGACGCTGGCAACGCGTTCACGCGCTTGCCGATGGCACCGCAGCGATCGTCGGTGTCGACGCGGCGCAGCGCGCGGCTCTCGGCCTTGCCGCGCGCCTCTATGGTGCGGGCGAACTCTACTGCACCGACGTCGAGGACGCTCAGTTCGATCCGCTCGCCCGCATGGGCATCGACGAGCGCGCGAAGAACGCGGGCGCGGCCGCCGACCTGCTCGCCGACAACGCCACGCTCGGCCACGTTGCGGAGATCCTTCGGGCACGCGCGGAATGGTACGACGGAACCGGAAAGCCCGCCGGTATGAAACACGGCGAGATCCCGGTCGGCTCGCGCATCCTGGCGGCAACGATCGCCTTCGATACGCTCCACGAGGAGCGTTCGTCCCTGCGCTCGGAGCGCGGCGCGCCGATGCAACGCATCGACACCGCCATCGGCACGCAATTCGACCCGCTGGTCGTTCGCGCACTGCTGACGGCCACGAAAGCGCACGCATGATCGAGCTCCCCGAACGCACTAGGCGCGTCTCTCCGTCGCGATTGCTCGAATTGCTGCAGCGTTACGATTGCCACAGCTTGGTCGATCCGTTTATGGGTCTGCCCACGCACCTCAACTACCTCAAGCGCCACGGCATCTCGGTGCACGGCGGCGACCTTCTCGAGTGGTTCGTACGCGTCGGCGAAGGGATCGTGGTCAACGACCAGACGATCCTGCGCGATAGCGAGGTCGCCGAAATCGTCGAGATGCTACCGGGGCGGATCTACTCGGTGGACATGTTCAAGGCGTGGGAAGGGGTCTTCTTTACCGAAGAGCAGTGCGTCTATCTCGGCGTCTGGCACGATAACGTCCGGAACCTCCGCAGCGACGGGCAGACCGGGCTGGCCATTCTGGGTTTGTGGCGCGCGTTCTGTTACTGGCTACAAAAAACGCAGAACCCCGACGACATGCAGGACATTCAGCCGAGCGAACTTGCGTGGACGTATATCCGCGACACCGAGTGCGTGGTCGGCACCAACCTGCGCCGCAACACGGTTCGCCAGGGCGACGTCCTCGCGACGCTCGGCGCGCAGCGCGCCGACGCACTCTTTCTCGCGCCGCCCGCGCGCAATTCGTTCCGCAGCGCGGACGCGCGCATCTGGATGTGGGAAGCGTGGTGGCAGGGCAATCCCTACTTCACCATCGAGCACGCGTACCGAGATTCGCTCTTAGGTGCGCGTGCCTCGGAGATCCCGGCGTATTCTCGCGCGATTTCGAACATTCTCTCGCAAGCGGACGACTACCGCACCATCATCGTGCAAACCACCCAGAACCGGCTGGGCGATTTCGAGCCGCTGGTACGCAACGCGCGTCCGCACGTTGAGATCGTCGCGCCGCACCCCTACGAGATCTATCTGATCGCGACCAAATAGCCGCGCGTTAGTGACGCGCGGGCGCGTCCTGGAATCGGGCCCAGACCAGGCAAAGCAGGCTCAAGATCCACGCCACCACCAGGTGCGAAACGTGGTGCGCGTGCGCGGTCCCGGATTTCGTCAAGAAGTTGATCGAGCCCAAGCCGTAGAGTAATCCGATGATGAAAAAGAACGCGGCCAACACGAATGCCAGAATTTTCACGTTAGAACTCCCATGCGCGCGAGCACGAAGCACGTCACGCCGACGATGAGGCAATACCAACCGAACGGCCGAAGATCGTTCGATTTGAAGTACCGAGTGAGAAACGCCACGGATAAATAAGCGGCAACGCCCGATACGATGCATCCGACGATCGCCTGCATCGCGACGACGTGCGCGTCGGGCGCGAAGAGCTTGGGGATTTCCAGGAGCGATGCCGCCAAGATCACCGGGGTAGCAAGCAAAAAGGAGTAGCGCGCGGCATCTTCGTGATCGAGATCGCAAAGCAAGCTCGCAACCATCGACGCGCCCGAGCGCGAGATGCCCGGCAGCAACGCGAACGACTGCGCGAAGCCTACGCCGACGCTTTGGGCGAAGGTCAGCCGTTCGATCGGGTGATCGGTACGTCCGACCGCCGCATGCTGCCTGCGACGCAGAGCCTCGCCGGCGAACATCACCAAGCCGTTGATCGCGAGGAAGGCCGCGGCCGGAGCGGGCGACCCGAAGAGCGCTCGTACGGGATGCTGCAGCAGCACGCCCAGAATGCCCACCGGAATCGTGCCCACCACGAGCAACCATCCGATACGCTCGTCTCGCTCGTCGCTCAATTTCCCGCGCACGACGCTCGCGACGAGCGCTCGAACGATCGCCCACCATTCCTTACGGTAGAACGTCAAGAGTGCCAGAGCCGTGCCCAGGTGCAGGACGACGACGAAGGCCAAAAAGGTCGGGCCCGAGCGGTCGATATTCCGCCAATGCAGCAAGGCCGGCACGAGAATGGTGTGCCCGAGGCTCGATATCGGAAAGAGTTCGCTTACGCCCTGAAGGAGCGCGAGGACGATCGCCTGGATGTCTGTCACGAAGGCCTGGGTTACGCCTCGCTATAGGGCGCTGCCTCCCTGCGGGAAGGATTGATTGCGCGCCGAGGGAAGCGCAAACGTGTGGAGTACACCACCAAACCGGACGACGAGAACGATCTGCAGTCCGAACGCGAATTCGACCGCGTCGGCGACGCATTGCTGGTCTCATATAGCATCGGTGACGATTTCGCGCCGGAGTTTACCGAGACGTACGATATCGCGCTGGGCGGCCTAGCCATGCTCAGTAATGCCGAGCTGGAGAAAGACCACGAGATCTCCGTCCAGCTCGAACTGCGCGGCGACACCCAGCCGATTTTACGCATTCGCGGTATCGTCCGCTGGTCGCGCTACGATCCGATGCTGCAACGCTATCGCACCGGCGTCGCCTTCCTCGAAATCGACGAAGGTACCAAGGCGCATCTCCAGCGCTACATCGACACGCTGCATCTCCTCCGCGACATGGGCATGCTCTAGCCGCTCGACCGCCGCCGGCTAACGCGCAACGGGCAACGGCCTGCCGGAAAGGCCCTAGTGCTTTGGGGGACCTGTGATTTTTGGGCAATCGACATGGATGTCGACTTCCTTTGGCCGTTGCCCAAAAACATAGGAGCAGGAGGCGTGCAGGATGCACGCCGACGAGCGCTCCCCCAAAACACCTGGGCTTTCCGGCAGGCCGTCGCCCGTCACCACGCCGCGAATTTAACGCCGAACACGTACGTGCTCGCGATCGCTTTGCAGTTCGCATAGGCGGGCGCGTAGTGCGCCCCGTTCGCCATCGATTCGGCAATCAAATCCAGCGAAGGGTTGCCGGTGCTTTGCGTAACGGTCGTGCCGGTTATGACGCCGTGCCGATCGAGCGAGACGCGCACGCGCGCGGTTCCGCTGGTTGCCTGCGCGCGCACGGCCGGCGGAATCTCCGCTGGGGGCGGCGAGCCGACCAGCATCGCGGGGACGGCGGCCGCGGCACAAGCAACGGCCTGCGGGGTCGGGTGGGCAGTCGGGCTTGGAACGGGAGCGGCCGATGCCGCAACGATGGGAGGCTGACGCACGCCGTGCGGTGAGGCGGGAACGGCCTTGGATGGGAGCGCGGTCGTCGCGGGTTTCGGCTGCGCCATGGCGGGCTTCGGCGTCGGCGGTGGGCTCGGGAGGCTGCGCTGCACCGTGACGATCTGCGCGCGACGTTGGAGCGTCACCACCTGCGACTCCACGGGCGGCGGCTGCAGCGGGCGTCGCACCACGAACGCGACGACCGCGTGCACCAGCAGCGAAAAGACGAAAGCTGCAAGCAAGATGCGACGCGCGCGGCGACTCTCCATAGATGATCGAGGCGTACGGCAAAACAAAGGGACGCTCCCTCATTGGGAGCGTCCCTTTGTTTTGGTTTACGAATCGGTTAGTCTGCGGTGAAGTCCATTCGGAAGAGGTAATGCCCCTGCACCGGCGTGCAGTCCTTAGCCGCAGGCGCATACGATGACTGGCGTGCGGCCAGCAAGGCATTGCGGTCGATGGCAAAGTTCCCTGAGGACTTATAGACCTTCGCATCCACCAGCGAACCCGTTGCGCTGACGGTGACTTCGACCTGAACCGTTACCGGCCCGAGGTTGAGGTCGCGAGCCGAACTCGGATAATCCGGGACTTGCGGATTGGTTACCGTCGCGTCATGCGTCGGATTCGCACACGCGGGTGCGAGCGTCGGCGCAGGCGTGGCCGGGGACGGACTAGCCGTGCCCTGTCCCGCCGGAACGCCGCTCTCCGACCCGGATTTCGGCGCGGTATAGGTGCTCGTTGTCGAAGACGTCGAGCTACTGTTCGAGGTCTTGGGGACGTTGAGCTTGAGTTTGGGCTGCGGCGCCGTTTGCTTCGGCGGCGGCGTCGCCTGAGGAGGCGGCGTCGGCGTCGGAGGGGGCGTCGGCGTTGGAGGCGGCGGGGTTGGGACGCGTACGCGAATCTTCTTGGTTACCGAGACCTTCTCTACTTGCTGATCTTCGTGATGCTTGGTGAGATCCGGGAAGAGCGGAATAGCCAAGGTATGAAGGACGAGCGAGAGTACGAACGCCCAGCCAAGAAAATGGCGAACGCGTTCGCCCGTGGTGATGAACGGTGAGTCGTCTTTTTTAGCCATGAAGTTATTGACTCGCCCCCTGCGGGGTCCCCTCGATATGGTTGGCTAACCCGAAATCGGTAAGATCGACCGACTTCGCGGCATCCATGACCTGTAAGATCACCCCATAGCTCGCTTGGGGATCGGCTTTGATGATGACGCTCTTGAATTTGTGATCGGTATTGTTCTGGAGGTCTGCAAAGGCTTGCTTCGCTCCACTTACCGAAACGGTCGTCGAACCGATCTGAATATCGTTCTTATCGTTGATAATCACGACGATCTGCGAAGGCTGCACCTTATCCCGGTTATGGGCATCGGGCAGCTTCGGCTCTTTCGTAACTGCGGCGAGAATAATGAAGATGATGAGGAGAACTAACAACACATCCGTAAACGGCGTGATGTTAATCGTTGACATCACTTCATCTTCGCCTCCACCTGTCGAAACGGCCACGAGTCTGTTTAAACCTCCACCTAGGACGTGACGAAGCCGACGTCGTTGAGATTAGCTTCCTTAGCGGCATCGAGGATTCGGATGATGACGCCGTAAGGCGCTTTGGCATCCGCGATGATCGAGACGTGGTGATTGGGCTTTTTCTTCGATGCGTCGTACATCACGCGATAGATACCGACGGTATCCGTCTTCGTGCCGTCGACGTAGATGACGCCCTTATTGTTCACGTCTACTTCGATGTCGTTATGGTTGATGTTTTTAGTCGCATTGGTATTGCTGTGGTTAGGAAGCTCTTTTTCGAAGCCCGGCGGCGTCTGGATAGCGGCCAAAATCATGAAGATGATGAGCAGGACCAAGAGCACGTCGGTGAACGGCGTGATGTTGATCTCCGCCATTACCTCTGCGTCTTGTTGCGCCGAGAGCATTGACACGGTATGCCTCTTCCGCTCTTACTTAGCCGACTTAGGCTGATAGAGCTCGGTCGGAATCGGCGCGCCGGTATTGTGGAAGTGCAACATTTCGGCCAATTGGTTCGCCGCGACGATCATCTCTTGGTTGTAACCCTTGATTCGCGACTTGAAGTAGTTGAAGAAGATCACGGCCACGATTGCGACGGCGAGACCGCCGAAGGTGGTGATCAGTGCTTCGGAGACGCCCGCGGCAACGACGGCCGGCGAAGAGTTGCCTTTGAGCGCGATCTCTTGGAACGCGCGGATGATACCGAGAACGGTACCGGCCAAGCCCACGAACGGAGCGATAACGGCGATCGTACCGATGACGCCGAGATTCCGCTCGAGAGCGTTGAGGTGCTCCATCAGTGCGATCGAAAGCGCGTCGGTGATATCGGCGCGGTTCTTTTCACCACGAAGCAACCCGAACTCGAGAATGCGCGGAAGCATGCCCTTGTTGGATTGGCAAATTTTGATGGCGCCTGCGAGATCGTCGGTCGAAATTTTCGAACCGATTTGGCGCAGCAAGCCCTTGGTATCGCCATGTTGCGCCGAGAAGAACACGAGGCGTTCGATGACGATGGCGACTACAGTGATCGAGAGAATGAGCAGGATCCACATATCGGGACCGCCCTGCTTCATGACGCTCAAGAATCCGTCAAACACGAGTTTTCCGACCCCTCCCATTTACGGGTGTTTAGAGAGTGCATCTAGACAAGAAAAAAGTTCGGCAGTGACCTGCCGCTCCGAGGGCGGACCATTGGCCCACCCGGGAGCATTATCCTGGTTACTCCGACGCCTACGGCGGCGGTGTCGAGCCCGTATGCGGGGCTTCGATATTATGAGCGATAAACGTTTCGATTTGCGTTGAAAGCTGAGTATTTCCGGCAGCTTTGGCTAGGCCGTCTGCCTTTGTGAGATATACCAGCGCTTGCTTCTTATCCGATTCTTGATGCCCGGTGGCCCAAACCGCGGCCTGTGCCACGCCGACGGCGTAGTTGGTCATGACATCGTTGGGCGCTGCGGCAAGGGCCTTCTGGCCGTAGATCAGCGCCTTATTGTAATCGGGTTTTTGCTCGTTCATGATCGCGAACACCGCGGATGAGTATGCGTTCGCGATGAGTTGCGGCACCTTCGACGCGGCAGCCAGATCGTAGTTCTTGATTGCCTCGTCGTAGTTCTTTGCTTGCTGAGCCTGATTGCCGAGCGTCAGGTAGTGGCTACCCATCAATTCGGCCGCCATCGTGCTCGATGGATTCAGCGCCTGCATCTCCGCGGCCAAGGCGGCTGCGCCGGCGGTATCGTTATTTGCGAGGTATGCCGCCAAAAGATGGCTATCGACACCGAATTTCACGTTTTTGGTCGTTTTCGGATCGGCGAACAGGCGCGCGTGCACGTTTTTGAGCGTCGCGATGCCCTGAGGAAATTGCTTCCCGCCGATCTGAGCTACGCCGAGCGCGAACTGCGAGTTGGTACCCGGATCGAGCGCGACGGCCTTCTGCGCGTAAGCGAGTGCCGTGGTGGGATCGCTCTCCGCAAGTTTGACCGCTTGGTTGGCCAACGACTGCGCCGCAACCGCAGGCCACGGCTTGGGTATCGGGTTGGCTTTCGCAAACGCCCCGGCGGCCGCCGGGAGATCGTTGCCGTAGTAGCTGGCAACGCCCAACAGCACCAGCGCCCCGTTGTCGTTGGGGTTGGCCGCGAGGGCCGCACGTGCGGCTGCTTCGGCCTGCGGATACTTTCCGCTACGGATCAGGTTCTCGACGCCGGCGTTACCCAGAGCGTCAGGCGCCTGCACGGACTTCCCGTTGAACTTTAGCGTGAAATCGTAGAACGAGACGGTCGGCGTAGTCCCGCAGTGGGCCGGACGGTACGTTGACGTGTTTGCGATCTCGATCGCCGCTTCGTTGTCGCCCTTGTTCGAGGAGCGAATCACCTTGGTGACCTTGTGCGTGCCGTCGGCATTGACTTGCACCTGTAATTGCACCGTGCCGGAGCCCGCGATATCTTTGGATGTCGTCCCCTGTTTGATGACTCTCGCGAGCGAGAAGTCATGCTGACAGACCTCGGCGAGAGCCGGAAGAGCGACGAACGCGCATCCTGCCCCGAAGGCGATGGCAGCGACGATACGGGAAGTGGATCTCATCAAGTACCTCTGGGAGAGTGATGTTATCGATTCAACGAAAAACCAACCCCGGTTATTGCGGCGCCGGCGCCGATCTAGGCAATAATCCGGGCGGCCGGCAAGCGCCGGCCTACTGCCGCCGCCATGACCGTCAGGCGCCCCATCAACGAGCCGAACGCTTCGACCGAGAGGGATTGCTGTCCATCCGAGACGGCCACGGCCGGGTCGGGATGAACTTCCACCAAGAGCCCGTCCGCGCCCGCCGCCACACCCGCAAGGGCCATCGGCTCTACCAAGCGCGCGAGCCCGGTGCCGTGTGACGGATCGACGATAACCGGCAGGTGGGTCAGCTCGGCCA